>JBBSIT010000537.1:0-3977 GCA_038231995.1 Acetobacterales bacterium
AAGACGACCCTGGCCAACCAGATCTGCTTCGACCACGCGGCCTCCGGTGGGCGGGCGCTCTACGTCACCCTGCTGGCCGAGTATCACGCCCGCATGATGCAGCACCTCGGCGGCATGTCGTTCTTCGACCTCTCGATGATCCCCGACCGGCTCAGCTACATCAGCGGCTTCCGCGCCCTGCGCCAGGACGGGCCTCGCGGGCTGCTCGACCTGCTGCGGCGGGAGATCGTGGCCCGCGGGGCGTCGCTGCTGATCCTAGACGGCCTCGTGGCCGCCCAGCGGGCGGCGAGCGACGACCAGGCGTTCAACGAGTTCATCCACGAGCTGCAAGGCACCGCCCTCGCGACCGACTGCACCGTGTTCCTGATCACCAGCACCGACGAGAGCGCCAGGATCACGCCCGAGCACACGATGGTGGACGGCATCGTGGAGCTGAGCGACGAGCTGTTCGGCTGGTCCGCCGAGCGCGCGCTGCGAGTGGTCAAGCTCCGCGGCAGCTTCTATCTGCGCGGCAAGCACGCCTTCAGGATCACCGGCGACGGCCTCGCCGTTTATCCGAGGATCGAGGCGCTGCTGGCCAGGCCCTCGCGCCCGGAGCTGCGCGGGGATGAGCGGGTGTCGAGCGGCGTGGGCCAGCTCGACGCCATGCTGGGCGGCGGCCTGCCCGCGGGCTCGACGACCATGCTCATGGGACCCTCGGGCGTCGGCAAGACGACGCTCGGGCTGCACTTCCTCTCCCGTTGCAGCGAGGCGGAGCCGGGGCTGCTGTTCGGCTTCTACGAGACGCCGGCGCGCATCGCGGCCAAGGCCGGCGAGGTCTGCCGGCCGCTGCGAGGCCTGCTCGACAGCGGCGCCGTGGAAATGCTCTGGCAGCCGCCGACCGATGGCCTGATCGATGCCTACGGCGAGCAGCTCCTGGAGGCGGTCCGCCTCCGGGGCGTGCGGCGCCTGTTCATCGACGGCCTGGGCGGCTTCCAGAATGTCAGCAGCGAGCCCGCGCGCATGGGCCACTTCCTGACCGCGCTGATGAACGAACTGCGCGTGCTGGACGTCGCGACCGTCTATACGCTGGAGGTCGTCGACATCAATGGACCCAACATACGCGCGCCGATCGGTGATCTCTCCAGCCTGGCCGAGAACCTGATCCTGTTGCGCTACATCGAGCAGCGCTCGCGCCTCTACCGGCTCATCTCCGTCCTCAAGGTCCGGGACAGCGGGTTCGACGCCTCGGTGCACGAGTTCGTTCTCACGGATCGGGGCCTGGTGATCGAGGAGTCCTCCAAGAGCGCCGAGGCGATCATGACCGGCTTCTCGCACCTGCCGGAGGATGCGCCGCCCCCGCACGAGAAGCCGCAGTCCCGGCGCGGCGGCTAGCCATGGCGACGGTGCTCGTGGTGGACGACGAGCTCGACATCCCCGAGCTGCTCGACGCCATCCTCTCGGACGAAGGCCACCGCGTGGTGATCGCCATCAACGGCCGGCACGGGCTGGAGATGCTGGCGAAGGAACGCCCCGACCTGGTGTTCCTCGACTACATGATGCCGGTGCTGGACGGCGCCGGCGTGCTGCGCGGCATGGCGGCCGATCCGGCGCTGCGCGGCATTCCGGTCGTGATGATGAACTCGATGCCCGAGGCGACCGTGGCCGAACGATGCTCAGGATACGTCGGCTTCATGCGCAAGCCGTTCAAGGTGGCCCAAATCATGCCCCTGGTCGAGCGGCTGCTCGGGAAGGGCGGCGAGCGCACTCCTTGACTGGGTTCGGCCAGCCGCCTGCCACTGTATGAGGTTCGGCTCGAAGCGCCGTCGCTGCGTTTCGCTTCCCTGTCTGTGCTGGCAGGCATGGTCTCCCTGTCCGGCTGCGCCTCGGCGCAGGAACCGTGGCCCAACCTCAATGACGCGGAACGAAACCTCCGGGCTGCGCTGGGCGACCTCGACCGCGCGCCGGACCGCTTCGCCGGGCACAAGGCCGAGGCGCAGCGCCTGATCCGGGGCGCCCTGTCCGAGATCTAGCAGGCCAAGCGCTCGTTCCGCTGAGCGGCAACATCCTGCGCCCTTGCACGAGCAGTTGCGTTTTGCCAACAATGTGAGTCAGCTCTGCGTCCAGTGCTCGATGCAAGCGGCTTGTCATCAGACCAGGGGAGCTCGGCAATGACACAGTGGGACCTACGGCAGCTCCTTTCAACGCTCTTGCCCGGCGGAGTCCTCGGTGTCGCGGTCGCCCTGGCGCCGCCCGCCCAGGCCGTCGCTCGCTCGAACCCCGCTCCGGCGACCGAGACGGCCGCGATGCCGGTCGCAGCCCGCCTGCAAAGCATCTGCGACGCCGTCTCCGCCTTGGCTGACGACGAGGCCCAGGATGCGGATCAGTCCGGCCAGGACCCCAACATCCTGAGGACCTGGTGGCGCAACTGGCACAATGGCTGGGGCAACGGTGGTTGGCGTCCCAATTGGGGCAACGGCGGTTGGCGCCCGAGCTGGGGCAATGGCGGTTGGGGCAACGGCGGCTGGTACAACGGCGGCTGGTACAACGGCGGCTGGCACAACGGCGGGTGGGGCAACTGGCATGGCCGGTGGCGGTGGTAGGCCGGGGTGCCAGCCGCGCCCAGCGTCGAGATGGTCGCGCCCTGCATCGAGGTGGTCGTGATCCAGCCGACGCCGTTCTGCAACATCGCCTGCACCTACTGCTACCTCCCGCACCGCAATGCGCGCGGCGTGATCGCCCAGGAAACCGTCCATCGCGCCTTCGCCGAGATCTTCGCCTCCGGCTTCGCCAATCCTGAGCTGATGGTGATCTGGCACGCGGGCGAGCCGCTGGTCGTTCCCGTGGAGTTCTACCGCGTGGCCTTCGCGGCCATCGAGGCCTTGCGGCCGCCGCATGTCCGCGTCACGCACTCCTTCCAGACCAACGGCATGCTGCTCTCGGAGGACTGGTGCGACCTGATCCGGGACTGGGGGGTTGGGGTCGGCGTCAGCGTGGACGGCCCGCGCCACCTGCACGATGCCCACCGCGTCACCCGCGCGGGACGCGGCACCTTCGACCCGACCATGGCCGGCGTGCGCCTGCTGCAGAAGCACGGCATCCCGTTCTACGCCCTCTCGGTGCTCTCGGTGCGGAGCTTGGATGCGGCGCGCGAGCTGCACGACTTCTACGTCGCCGAGGGCATCGAGCAGGTCTGCTTCAACGTCGAGGAGTCCGAGGGCGAGCACGTCTCGGAGCTGTTCGCGCAGTCCGACACCTACCAGCGGTTCCGGGCCTTCCTCGAGGAGTTCTGGCGCCTGTCGCGGTCGCGCCGGCAGATCCGCTTCGTGCGCGAGATCGACGGCATGATGCCCCGCATCTTCCGCCCGGCGGAACTGCCGATGCGCAACCAGCAGGTCGAGCCCCTAGCGATGCTCAACATCGACCACAAGGGGCGGGTCTCGACCTTCTCGCCCGAACTGCTGGGCTACGAGAACGCCGAGTACGACGACTTCATTATCGGCGACATCAACCGCGACAGCATGGCCTCGATCCTCGAGACGTGCCTGCGCTCGCCGATGCTGCGCGACATCGCCGCCGGAGTGGAGCGCTGCCGGCGGGACTGCGAGTATTTCTCCGTGTGCGGCGGCGGCGCGCCCGTGAACCAGCTGTCGGAGGCCGGCGGCTTCGATGCCGGCAGGACCGCATTCTGCACCCTCACCCAGATCGCACCCACGGACGCCGTCCTGGCCGCCCTCGACCGGTTTGAGGCCGCGGGGCTGACGGCGGAACGGGCCGGGGTCGCCTGGCCTGCACCTTTGAGGAGATACTCATGACCAGACACCGGCTGCTCACTTGCTCCGCCTTGCACGGCCTCGCCCTGGCCGCGGCGCCGCCGGCGGCCGCGCAGCCGCGCCCCGCCGAACCCGGCCCGCAGCCCGCGGGTCAAGCCCCGATGCCGGGCCAAGCGCCGGGCCAGACTGGGGACCAAGGCGGGGGCGAGCCGGCCCTCGCGGCGG
>JBBSIT010000538.1:0-3970 GCA_038231995.1 Acetobacterales bacterium
CCCATCACCCACCCCATCCGCCCCCGGACGTCATCAAAGCGGAATGAGGGGATGCATGAGACCGTGAAGACCATCGCAGTATTATTTGCGGCCCTCGCCTTCGGACTTCTTGCCGCGCAGCCGGCGGACGCGCAGCGCGGGGCGGCCATCGACGTCTCGATGCCGACCAAGTCGTCGGCACGCTGGATCGATGACGGCAACAACATCGTCCGGGTGCTGAAGGAGAAGGGCTACACGCCCGACCTGCAATACGCCGACGACGAGATCCCGAACCAGCTCTCCCAGATCGAGAACATGGTCACCAAGGGCGCGAAGGTCCTGGTCATCGCCGCGATCGACGGCACCACGCTCTCGGACGTGCTGAGCCAGGCGCATGCCGCCGGCATCAAGGTGATCGCCTACGACCGGCTGATCCGCAACTCGCCCGACGTCGATTACTACGCCACCTTCGACAACTTCCAAGTCGGCGTGCTGCAAGGGCAGTATATCGAGAAGGCGTTCGGCCTGAAGGAGGGCAAGGGACCCTTCAACATCGAGCTGTTCGGCGGCTCGCCCGACGAAAACAATGCCTATTTCTTCTATAACGGCGCGATGTCGGTGCTGAAGCCCTACATGGACAGCGGCAAGCTCGTGGTGCAGAGCAAGCAGACCGGCATGGACAAGGTCTCGATCCTGCGCTGGGACGGCGCGGTGGCGCAGTCGCGCATGGACAACCTGCTGAGCGCCTTCTACTCGACCGGCCGGGTCGATGCGGTGCTCTCGCCGTATGACGGGCTGAGCATCGGCATCATCTCGTCGCTGAAGGGCGTGGGCTACGGCAGCGGCGGCAACCCGATGCCGGTCGTGACGGGCCCGGACTGCGAGGTGCCGTCCGTCAAGTCGATCCTGCGGGGCGAGCAGACGCAGAGCGTGTTCAAGGATACGCGGGATCTCGCGAAGGTGACGGTCGACATGGTCGATGCGCTCCTGCGCGGAGGCACGGTCGAGGTGAACGACACCACGACCTACAACAACGGCGTGAAGGTCGTGCCGGCCTATCTGCTCAAGCCCGTCAGCGTCGATAAATCGAACTGGAAGGAAGTCCTCGTGGACAGCGGCTACTACAAGCTGGGCCAGATCCAGTAGGCCCGGTTCCCCCACGGCCCGGCGAAGTCACGACGCGGGGACGATCCGAGATGGCGCGATGAAGCCGATCCTGGAGATGCGGGGGATCACCAAGGCGTTCCCGGGCGTAAAGGCGCTCGACGACGTCACTCTCGCCGTGCGCGCCGGCGAGATCCACGCGATCTGCGGCGAGAACGGCGCCGGCAAGTCCACCCTGATGAAGGTGCTGAGCGGGGTGTACCCGTACGGCTCCTACACGGGCGAGATCCACTTCCAGGGCAAGCCGTGCCGCTTCGCCGGCATCGCGGACAGCGAGGCGCTGGGCATCATCATCATACACCAGGAGCTCGCCCTGGTGCCGCTGCTCTCGATCGCCGAGAACGTGTTCCTCGGCAACGAGCAGGCGCATGGCGGCGTCATCGACTGGCCCGCCACCCACGCCCGCACGCGCGAGCTGCTGGCCACCGTGGGGCTGCGGGAGTCGCCCGACACGCTCGTCACCCATCTCGGCGTCGGCCAGCAGCAGCTCGTCGAGATCGCCAAGGCGCTGTCCAAGAAGGTGAAGCTGCTCATCCTGGACGAGCCGACGGCGAGCCTGAACGGGCGGGACAGCGACGCCTTGCTGGAGCTGCTGCTCGGCTTCAAGCGGCAGGGCATCTCCTCCATCCTGATCTCGCACAAGCTGAACGAGATCGCGAAGGTCGCCGACGCGATCACCATCCTGCAGGACGGCGCCTCGGTCGAGACGCTGGACGCGCGGGACGGCTCCATCGACGAGGATCGGATCATCCGCGGCATGGTGGGGCGCGACATGGCCCACCGCTATCCGCCGCGCACGCCCCGCATCGGCGCGCCGATCATGGAGGTCCGGGGCTGGACCGTGCACCACCCCCTCCACGCGGACCGCCAGGTGGTGAAGGGCGTGGGCTTCCACGTCCGCCGGGGCGAGATCGTCGGCATCGCCGGCCTCATGGGCGCGGGCCGGACCGAGCTGGCGATGAGCCTGTTCGGCCGCGCCTACGGCCAGGGGATCAGCGGCGAGATCGTGCTGCGCGGCGAGCCCGTGCGGCTCGGCACGGTCGATGAGGCCATCGCGCACGGCCTCGCCTACGTGACGGAGGACCGCAAGGGCCTCGGCCTGCTGCTGGACGAGAGCATCCAGACGAACGTCAGCCTGGCCAACCTCGGGGGCGTCTCGGCGCGCGGCGTCATCGACCCCGGGCGGGAGCACGCGGTCGCGGAAGACTACCGCTCCAAGTTCCGCATACGCTCCTCCAGCGTCGCGCAGCGGGCGGTGAACCTCTCCGGCGGCAACCAGCAGAAGGTGGTGCTGGGCAAATGGCTCTTCACCGACCCCGACGTGCTGATCCTGGACGAGCCGACCCGCGGCGTCGATGTCGGCGCGAAATACGAGATCTACGTGCTCATCAACGAGCTGGCGGATGCGGGGAAGGGGGTCGTCATGATCTCCTCCGAGATGCCGGAGCTGCTCGGGATGTGCGACCGCATCTATGTCATGAACGAGGGCCGGTTCGTGGGAGAGTTCACGGGCGCGGAGGCCACGCAGGAGGGGATCATGCGCACCATCGTCAGCGGGGGAGGACGCGAGCCATGAGTCCCGACACTCTGGAACGGGTCGTCGCCGAACCGGGCGCCGTGCCCCTGCGGCCCGCGCCGCCGCACGGCCAGGGACTGAAGGAGAACCTGCGCGACTACGGCCTCATGGGCGCGCTGTTCGCCATCATCGTCCTGTTCGAGGTCCTCACCGGCGGCACGCTGCTGCGGCCGCTCAACCTGACCAACCTCGTGCTGCAGAACAGCTACATCGTCATCATGGCGCTGGGCATGCTGCTCGTCATCGTCGCCGGCCACATCGACCTCTCCGTCGGCTCGACGGTGGGCTTCGTCGGCGCGCTGGCCGCGGTGCTGATGGTGAGGTTCGGGATGCCCTCCGTCCCCGCGGCGCTGATCTGCCTATGCGTGGGCGGCCTGATCGGCGCGGCGCAGGGATACTGGGTCGCCTACTTCAGGATACCGTCCTTCATCGTCACCCTCGCGGGCATGCTGGTCTTCAAGGGCCTGACCCTCGCGCTGCTGCAGGGCCAGTCCGTCGGCCCCTTCGACCCGGCGTTCCAGAAGCTCAGCTCCGGCTTCATCCCGGACTTCGTGCAGGGCGGCGGGGGGCTGCACGTCACCTCCCTCCTGCTCAGCGCCGTCGTCGCGGCGGCCCTCGTCGGGCTCAACCTGCGAAGCCGCATCAAGCGGCAGGGACACGGGCTGGATCAGGAGGCGTTCGGCCTGTTCGTCTTCAAGAACGTCGTGATCGCCGCCGTCATCGTCTGTTTCGGCTACCTCCTCGCCACCTACCGGGGCCTGCCGAACGTGCTCCTCATCATGGCCGCCCTGATCGCGCTCTACGGCTTCATGACGAACCAGACGACCACGGGGCGGCGCATCTACGCGCTCGGCGGCAACGAGAAAGCGGCGAAGCTCTCCGGCATCCGGACGGAGCGGCTGACCTTTCTCACCTTCGTCAACATGGGCGTGCTGGCCGGGCTGGCCGGGCTGATCTTCGCGGCCCGGCTGAACACCGCCACGCCGAAGGCGGGCCTCGGCTTCGAGCTGGACGTGATCGCGGCCTGCTTCATCGGCGGCGCCTCGGCCTCGGGCGGCGTCGGCAGGGTGACGGGCGCGGTCATCGGCGCGCTCATCATGGGCGTGATGAACAACGGCATGACGATCCTGGGCATCGGCATCGACTACCAGCAGGTCATCAAGGGCCTCGTGCTGCTCGCCGCGGTGTGCCTGGATGTCTATAATAAGAACAGGGCATAACTGACCGGCGTCGCGCGGGCGGAGGTGGCCC
>JBBSIT010000539.1:0-3965 GCA_038231995.1 Acetobacterales bacterium
ACAGCCCGGCGGAGCGATCGCAGGTGCGGGTGGTAAGCCGACATTCAAACTGAGACACTACCCTCTGAACGGTTCAGCCGACCCGGGCGGGCGTGAGCATGGCAGTGAGTTCGGCAAGGCATTCGTCGAGCGTGCGGCCGGAACTGTCCAGCACGAGATCCGCCTGACCGTAAAGCGGCTCGCGGCTGGCCAGGATCGCGCGCAGGTCGTCCATGGCGCGGCGCTGGTCGTCGGCCATCGGGCGCTGGTCCCCTTGCGCCACCACGCGGCGCATATGGTCCTCGGGCGAGGCTTTGATCCAGACCGTGAGGCAGTTCGCCAGCAGCAGCTCGAACGTCGCGGGTTCGGTGACCAGGCCGCCGCCGGCTGCGATGACGATTCGCGTTTCGGTGCTGACCACGCGCAGCAGCGCCTCCCGCTCCAGCCGGCGGAAGCCGTCCTGCCCGTGCACCTCGAAGATATCCCGCAGCTCCATGCGGCTGAGCCGCTCCACCTCGCGGTCGAGTTCCAGGAAAGGCACGCCGCGGGCTTCTGCCAGCAGGCGGCCGAGCGAGGACTTGCCGGCGCCCCGCAGGCCGACCAGCGCGATGCGTTCGCGCCGCGCCTCGGCCTCGCCTGCGGCGAAGCGGTCCATCAGGATGCGCCGTGCCTCGCCGACCTGCGGCGGGGTCAGCCGGGTCAGGAATCGTTCCAGCAGGATGGCGTCCGGCGGGCGGTCCGGCCGGCCGATGACGACCAGCTCTTCCGTGGGGACGCCAAGTGCCCTGGCGAGACGGCGCAGCAGCAGCAGGGACATGTTGCCGGCGCCGGCCTCGAACTGGGCGATGTAGCGTTCGGACACGCCGGAATGCTTGGCGAGCACGCGGCGGGACATGCCGCGCTGCGCCCGGATCAAGCGCAAACGGCCGCCGAGGCCGCGCAGGAAGGCTTCATCGCTGCCGCCTTCCGCGCCCGCCGGTTGCTCCAAATGCGCCATGGGACATGCATTATCACGGCAGGGGTCCAGCGGAAAATTTTGCATTATCTTGCATGGTGATTTACCGTCATGCCGAAGAACGGGAGACGTCCAGATGGACGAAGCTGTGCGGGGACTGCTGACATCGCAGGGCAACGCGGTCGGCTGGTTCGTGGACCGGCACCTGCGCGAAGGCAGGGCGGACCGGGTCGCCTTCACGGATCCCAGCCGCACCTTGTCCTATGGCGGCCTGCACAGTGAATCCGCCCGCTTCGCCGCGGGTCTGTTGCGAGCGGGGGTGACGCGGGAGCGCCGGATTGCCCTGATCCTGCTCGACACGATCGAGTTCCCGGTGGCGTTCTGGGGCTCGCTGCGCACGGGCGTGGTGCCGATCCCGATCAACACGCTGCTGCCGGCGAACCTGGTTGCCTACATCCTGGCGGATAGCCGCGCAGAGTTGGCCGTGGTTTCGGCTGGGCTGCTGCCGGCGCTTGCGCCAGTCCTGTCCGGCTCGCCCGCGCTGAGCCGCCTGGTGGTGGTGGGCGGGGATGCGCCCGATATCCCCGGCCTGCCAGCGACCGCCTTCGAGCAGTTCCTCGCGGATGGCGGCGCCTTTGCCGAGCCAGTGCCGGCGCAGGCGGACGAGGTGGCGTTCTGGCTGTACTCGTCCGGCTCGACCGGAAGCCCGAAGGGGGTGCGGCACGTGCACGGCAGCCTGCGCGCTACGGCGGACACCTATGGCAGCCAGGTGCTGGGGATTGCGCCGGATGACGTCGTGTTCTCCGCGGCGAAGCTGTTCTTCGCCTATGGGCTGGGGAACGCAATGACCTTCCCGATGTCGGTCGGCGCGTCCGCCGTGCTGCTGCCGCACCGGCCGACGGCCGACGCCGTGCTGGAGGTGATGCGCAAGCATCAGCCCACCGTGTTCGGCGGCGTGCCGACCCTTTATGCCGGCCTGCTGGCGAACCCTGGGATCGGGCCCGACGCCGGGTCGGCCCGGCTGCGCCGCTGCATCTCCGCCGGCGAGGCCTTGCCCGAGCCTGTCGGCGAGGCCTGGTCTCGGGTGGTGGGCGTGGACATCCTGGACGGCATCGGCTCGACCGAGATGCTGCACATCTTCCTGTCCAACCGGCCCGGCGCGGTGCAGTACGGCACGTCCGGCACCGCAGTGCCGGGCTACGACTTGCGGGTGCTGGGCGAGGACGCGGCGGAAGCGGCCGACGGCGAACCCGGCGAGCTGGTGGTGCGCGGCGCCAGCGCGGGAGACGGCTACTGGAACCAGCGCGATAAGACGAGGCGGACCTTCGCCGGCGAATGGACGTACACCGGCGACAAGTACATCCGTCAGCCCGATGGCTATTACCGCTACTGCGGGCGCACCGACGACATGTTCAAGGTGAGCGGCATCTGGGTCAGCCCCTTCGAGGTGGAGGGCGCGCTGATCGCCCACCCGGCGGTGCTGGAGGCCGCCGTGGTGGCGCACCTGGACGGAGACGGGCTGACCAAGCCGCGCGCCTTCGTGGTGCTGCAGCAAAGCTGGGCGGAGTCGCCGGAACTGCTGGAGACGCTGAAGCGGCATGTGAAGGACCGGGCGGGTCCGTGGAAATGTCCGCGCTGGATCGAGGTCGTCCCGGACCTGCCGAAGACGGCGACCGGGAAGATCCAGCGCTTCAAGCTGCGGGAAAGCGCGTGCCCATGAGCGCCGGCCAGTCGATCCCGCTGATCGTTGGCGGCGTCCGGATCGAGGCGGCCTGGTGGGGCAGGCCGCCCGGCGACGCGCCGACCCTGGTGTTGCTGCATGAGGGCCTGGGCTGCGTGGCGCTGTGGCGCGACTTCCCGGCGCAGCTTGCCGAGGCCACGGGATGCGGCGTGTTCGCCTATTCGCGGCCGGGCTACGGGCAGTCCGACCCGGTGACGCTGCCCCGCCCGCTCTCCTACATGCATGACGAGGCAGGGCGGCTGCGGGCGGTGCTGGATACGGCGGGGGTTGGGCGCGCGGTGCTGCTGGGCCATTCGGACGGGGCATCCATCGCGGCGATCCATGCCGGGAGCGCCTATGATCCGTGGGTACGCGGCCTCGTGCTGATCGCGCCGCACTTCTTCGTGGAGGACGCGACCATCGAAGGCATCGAGGCGGCGCGGGCAGCCTATGGCGAGGGCGGATTGCGATCGCGGCTCGCCCCATATCACCGCGACGTGGACAACGCCTTCCGCGGGTGGAACGACGCGTGGCTGGACAAGCAGTTCCGCGCCTGGCGGATCGACGAATACCTGCCCTACATCCGCGTGCCGATCTTGCTGCTGCAAGGCGATGCCGACCAGTACGGGACCGCAGCCCAGCTCGAGGCAGCTCAGACGCTGGCCTATGGGCCCGTTGAAACGGTGGTCGTGCCTGGCGCGAAGCACGCGCTGCATCTGGAGGCGCCGCTGGCGGTGCTGGAGGCGGTCCGCGCGTTCACGCACCGGCTGTTCGTCGTGCATGAGCCAAATCTGCATTATAATGCTGGACAATCCAGCACGATGCATCATGATGCATAATCGCCAGGCGCTGCCGGGGAGAGACGCTCACATGGATCGCATCGACTTCCAGACGGACCCGTCCCGCTACCGGCATTGGCGGCTGGCCTTCGATGGCCCGGTCGCCTCGCTCATCATGGACGTGGATGCTCAGGGCGGTCTCTTTGACGGCTATGAATTGAAGCTCAACTCCTACGACCTTGGCGTGGACATCGAGCTGTATGACGCGGTGCAGCGGCTGCGGTTCGAGCATCCTCACGTGGGCGCCGTGGTGATCCGGTCCGGCAAGGAGGGCGTGTTCTGCGCTGGCGCGAACATCCGTATGCTCGGGAAAGCCAGCCACGGCCACAAGGTCAATTTCTGCAAGTTCACCAACGAGACGCGCCTGTCCATCGAGGACGCGACCGGGTAGTGGGTCAGTTTGACGGATCACGGAAGCGCGATGAGAAGATTTTCCGCATTGATAAAGAGCATGTCGGAGGCAAGGGTCATA
>JBBSIT010000540.1:0-3960 GCA_038231995.1 Acetobacterales bacterium
AAGGAGGTGCCCGGGCGGCCGGTGCTGTGGGGCACGACGCCGGCCTTTCTCGCCCAGTTCGGCTTGCGCGGCCTGGGGGACCTTCCCCATCTGGGAGACTTGCTGGTCGAGCCGCCTGCCGCGGATCCAAGGGGTTCCTGACGGGTTGTTTCCCCGCCCGGCGGAGGCGTGCTAAAGCAATATCGTTCCAGGTGGGATCACCTGGAACGAGAATTTGCGCTCTTCACGAGACTCTAGAGCGTGATCGGCGCTTCCTTCGGCGCCGATCACGCTCTAGACGGGCGCCGGAGGAACTTCCGACCCATGTTTGATTTTGCCTGGTCCGAGATAGCCCTGATCGGCGTGGTGGCCCTGATCGCGATCGGGCCCAAGGACCTGCCCGTGGCCATCAAGGCCTGCGCCGAGATGGTCAAGAAGGCGCGGCGCATGGCGTCCGAGTTCCAGGGGCACGTGGACGAGATGGTGCGCGAGGCGAACCTGCATGAGGTGCGCGACCAGATCAACGAGCTGCGCACCATGGACATCAAGGGCAAGATCCTGAACGCCGTGGACGACGACGGCAGCCTGCGCCGCACGATCAACGAAGATGTCTTCAAGGACGATGCGTTCAAGCCTGGCGCATACGTTCCGCCCGCAAGCGACGTACCCGTCCTGCCCGAGCCGGCGCCCGAGCCCGCCCCGGCGGTCGCGGCGCCCGCGTTCATCCCGCCTGCCGACGCGCCCCAGGAAGCGCGCCAGGAAGCGCATCAGCCGGCGCCCCCCCCAGCGCCGGCGTTCATTCCGCCGGGCGCGGAGCGGCCGCCGCAATACGGCTGAGACCCCGGACCTTCGAGCGACCGAACCCCAGGATAAAGAGTGGCCCCCAGCGACGTGCCGATCACGGACGACGACCCGATCAACGACAAGCCGATGCCGCTGCTCGATCACCTGCTCGAGCTGCGCCGCCGTCTGATGTGGTCGATGCTCGCCTTCGCCGTCACCTTCGCGGTCTGCTACCATTTCAGCACGCAGATCTACTCGTTCCTGGCGCAGCCCCTGGCCGACATCCTGATCGCCAAGACCGGGCAGAACCGGCGGCTGATCTTCACCGCGCTCTATGAGGCGTTCTTCACCTACCTCAAGGTGGCGCTCTTCGGCGCCGCTTTCCTTTCCTTCCCGATCTGGGCGACGCAGCTCTACATGTTCGTGGCGCCCGGCTTGTATCGCAGCGAGAAGCGCGCCTTCCTGCCGTTCCTGCTCGCCACGCCCATCCTGTTCGTCGCGGGCGCGGCGCTCGCCTACTACTTCGTGTTCCCCGCGGCCTGGTCGTTCTTCCTGAGCTTCGAGACGACCAACGGCGGCGGCGGGCTGCCGGTGCAGCTCGAGGCGAAGGTCAGCGAGTATCTCTCGCTCGTCATGCAGCTCATCCTCGCCTTCGGCGTGGCGTTCCAGCTCCCGGTGCTGCTGACCTTGCTGGCCAAGGTCGGCATCATCTCGTCGGTTGGGCTCAAGAATTACCGCCGCTACGCCTATGTCGGGATGTTCATCGTGGCCGCGATCCTGACCCCGCCCGACGTCATCACCCAGATGGGCCTGGCGATCCCGCTGATCGCGCTCTACGAGATCTCGATCGTGGCCGCCGGGTTCGTCGAGACCAAGCCGGTCGAGGACTGATGCACGACATACGGGCGATCCGGCTCGTCCCCGAGGCGTTTGAAGCGGCCATGGCCAGGCGTGGACTGTCCGGAGTGATAGGGCGCATCCTTGCCGAAAACGTGGAGCTTCGGGCCGCGGTAACCGCGTTGCAGGAAGCGCAGGCGAGGCGCAAAGCCCTTGCCCGGCAGGTCGGCGAGGGCCGCCGCATCGGCGCCGACACGGCCGTAGTTGAGGCCGAGGCCGCCGCGTTGCGCGACCGGGTGGAGGCGCTGGAAGTCGCCGTCGCTGCGCTCGCCTCCGACCGTGATAGCCTGGCGGCGCTGCCCAATGTGCTGGACGACGACGTGCCCGACGGTGCCGACGAGTCCGCTAACATTGTAATCAAGCAGGCCGGCGAACCCCGCACATACGACTTCACGCCTCGCGAGCACTTCGATCTGGGCGAGGCGTTGGGGCTGATGGACTTCGAGGCTGCCGCCAAGCTCGCCGGCAGCCGCTTCACCGTCCTGCGCGGCCCGCTCGCCCGTCTGGAACGCGCGCTCGGCCAGTTCATGATCGACCTGCACACCGGGCAGCACGGCTACGATGAGACCGCCGTGCCGCTGCTGGTCAACAGCGCGGCGCTTTTCGGCACGGGCCAGCTTCCCAAGTTCGCCGACGACCAGTTCCGCACCACGGACGACCGCTGGCTCATCCCGACCGCCGAGGTGCCCCTGACCAACCTCATTGCGGGCGAGATCGTCCCGGAAGCGCGGCTACCGATCCGGGTCGCCGCGCTCACCGATTGCTTCCGCAAGGAGGCCGGCTCGGCCGGGCGCGACACCCGCGGGATGCTGCGCCAGCACCAATTCCGCAAAGTGGAGCTGGTCAGCGTCACCCACCCCGACGCGAGCGACGCCGAGCACGAGCGCATGACCGCCTGCGCCGAGGCGGTGCTGGACGCGCTCGGCCTCGCCTACCGCCGCGTGCTGCTATGCTCCGGCGACACCGGGTTCGGCGCGGCCAAGACGTTCGACCTGGAAGTCTGGCTGCCGGGTCAGCAGGCCTGGCGGGAGATCAGCTCCTGCTCCAACTTGCGCGCCTTCCAGGCCCGGCGCATGAACGCGCGCTATCGCGGGCCGGACGGCAAGCCGGCCGGATTCGTCCACACCCTGAACGGCTCCGGCGTCGCGGTCGGCCGCGCGCTGATCGCGGTAATGGAAACCTACCAGCAGGCGGACGGCGGCATCGAGGTGCCCGACGTGCTGCGGCCTTACATGGGTGGGGTCGCGCGCATCGGCTGATGGGGATCAGGACGCTGTATCGCCGCTCCGGCCGCGCGAGCACTCGAAATGTCATCATGCCTCCTGCACGCCGTGCTGGACCCACCGGGGCGGGCCGCCTAGAACACCGGCATGAACCGGATCAGCGCCCTGCCGGCGCCTGTCGACGCGCTGCCCAGCATCGAGCCCGACAGCCCGGACCGCTTCATCAACCGTGAGCTCTCGTGGCTGGACTTCAACCACCGCGTGGTCGAGGAAGCCGAGAACGCCCGGCACCCGCTGCTGGAGCGCCTGCGCTTCGTGTCCATCAGCGCCTCCAACCTGGACGAGTTCTACTCCGTGCGCGTCGCCGGGCTGATCGGCCAGGCCAAGGCGGGCGTCACCGTGCTCTCGCCGGACGGCCGCACGCCCGCGCAGCAGCTCGGCCTCATCCAGGACGGCGCCCGCCACCTGATGGAGCGGCAGCAGCAGGCCTGGATGGAGCTGCGCGTCCAACTGGAGCCCGCCGGCCTCGCGCTGTGCGACTCGTCGGCCCTGCCCGCCAATGACCGCGCCTGGCTCGACCAGTGGTTCATGGACCGGGTGTTCCCCGCGCTCACGCCCCTCGCCATCGACCCCGCGCATCCGTTCCCGTTCATCCAGAACAACGGCCTCGTGCTCGTCCTCAAGCTGTTCCGCGACCTGGACGGCCACGGCATGGACGCGCTGATCCCGATGCCCGGCCTGGTCGAGCGCTTCATCCGCCTGCCCGCCGCCGAGCGGCTCGGCATCCGTTTCGTGCTGCTCGAGGAAGTCGTCGGCCTGTTCCTCGACCGCCTGTTCCCCGGGTTCCGCGTGCTCGGCCAGGGCATGTTCCGCCTCATCCGCGACACTGGCGTCGAGTTCGAGGAGGAGGCCGAGGACCTCGTGCGCTCCTACGAGACCGCGCTCAAGCGCCGCCGCCGCGGCGTGGTGATCCACCTCACCGTGGACGCCGCCATGCCGGAGGAACTGCGCAACCTCGTCATGGACGAGCTCGACGTGGACCACCAGGACGTGCCCGGCGACGAGGTCGTGGTCCTGC
>JBBSIT010000541.1:0-3959 GCA_038231995.1 Acetobacterales bacterium
CCGCTCGTTCCACGGCGGGGTATCACGCAGCATGCGCATCCAGTGCCCGGCCTGCGACGCCACCTACGACCTGCCCGAGGGCGCGGTGAAAGCCGGGCGCCCGGTCCGCTGCGCCCGATGCGCGACCGAGTGGACGCCGGTCCCGGCCCCGCCGCCGGCCCTCGAGCTGACTGCACCGCCCGCGCCTGAACCTTCGCGGATGACCCCTCCGCCCCCGGAGCCGTTGCCGGAACCGTCGCCGGAGCCGTCCTTGCCGGAGCCGCCCCGGTCCGTCCCGCAGGAGCGGCTGGCACCCATCGGCCGGGCGCCGGCCGACCGTGTGGTGTTGGCAGGGTGGGTGCTGAGCCTGGCCGTGCTGCTCCTGCTGGGATGGGCCGCCGTAGCCTGGCGCGCGGACGTGATGCGCGCCTGGCCGCCGAGCGAGCGTGCCTACGCGGCGCTCGGCCTGGCGCCCGCGACGCGGTAGCGGGCGTGCAGCGCCGCCTGTGGACGGAGACCACCGAATGACCTCGCAGCGCCTGCTGTCCGGCGCCATCGCCGGCCTCGTCATGGCCGCCTCCGCCGCCGCGGCCGACCTTCGCAGCACGTTGGTCATCCCCAGGGCCGCCGCCGACCTGCTACCCACCACGGCGCCCGGGGCCAACACCAACCGGCTCGGCGGCTTCTTCTCCGACATCTCCTACGATCGCCCGACGGGCCGCCTGCTCAGCCTGACCGACCGCGGACCCGGCGGCGGAATGATCCCGTACGACGCGCGCCTCCAGCAGTTCAGCCTGACCGTCGATCCCGCCACCGGCACCATCAGCGGCCTCCAGCTCACGCGGACCATCCCGCTCACCGCCGGCGGCCAGGCGCTCAACGGCCTGAACCCGGCGCTCCTGAACGGCAGCCCGGCCGTCCTCGGCCGCAGCCTCGATCCCGAGGGCCTCACCATAGCGCGGAACGGCAACCTCTACGTGGCCGACGAGTACGGCCCCTCCGTGCTGGAGTTCACCCCGGCCGGCACGCTCGTGCGCGCGTTCGCCACGCCGGCGAACCTGGTCCCGCGCGAGGCCGGCGGCGCCGTGAACCTGGTCGCGGGCCGGCCGGTCATCGCCACGGGCCGCCAGGACAACCGCGGCTTCGAGGGCATCGCCATCTCGCCCGATGGCTCCCGGCTCTACGCCGTGCTGCAGGGACCGCTGGTGCAGGAGGGCGACCCCGACGGGCGCCGCGGCCGCCACGTCCGCATCGTGGAGTTCGACACCGCCACGGGGCAGCCGGGCCGGCAGTTTGTCTATCAGCTCGAATCGCTCGCCGACATCAACGCCCGCCTGCCCAGCGGGGCGGAGCCGTTCGGCGCCAACGCGCAGGGCCGCATCATCGGCCTCAGCGCCATTGTCGCCCTGAACGCCACCGAGTTCCTCGTGATCGAGCGCGACAACCGCGGCCTCGGCATCGACGACCCGACCTCGCGCGCGCCGGTCGCCTCGAAGCGCGTCTACCGCATCGACATCTCAGGTGCGACGGACGTGTCGGGCGTCAGCCTGGCCGGCCTCGGCGAGCTGCCGGTGGGCGTGGCGCCCGTCTCGAAGACGCTGTTCCTGGACGTGGCGGCCGCGCTGAGCGCGGCGGGCCAGACGATCCCGGAGAAGCTGGAGGGCCTGGCGGTCGGCCAGCGGCTGAACGACGGGCGCTACGCGCTGCTCATCGGCACGGACAACGACTTCAGCGCCACGCAGAACGACTCCCGCGTGCAGTTCGACATCTGCACGGACGGCACAGCTGCGGCCCAGGTCGCGCTGAACGCGCCTTGCCCGGCCGGGCAGGAGCTGCTCCCGACCTATCTCTACTCCTTCCGGGTCGAGATCCCCGGCTTCGTCGAGCAGATCCGGGCGCCGTAGCCGGCTAATCAGTACGCCTTGAGCAGCCGGTCGATGTAGTCGAGCTCTGGCTGCGGGCGGCCGCGTTCGCCGCCGCGGCGGCGCAGTTCCTCCTGCAGCGCGCGGGTACGGGCCTGTTCCATCTGGTCGGGCACGTGCACGTCGTCGCCCTCCTCCGTGCCGGACACGCCCTGCTGCATCGGCCGGCCGAGCGGGTCGCGCTGCGCGTTGCGCCGGCGGCCCGGCTGCGAGCCGTCCTGCGGCTGGGGACCGGCGGTCCGGCCGTTGCGGTTGCCCGTGTCATTCCCGCCGTCCTGGTTGCCCTGCGCCTGGTCGCCGCCGTCCTGGCCATCCTGGCCATCCTCGCCGGGTTGCGGCGCGCCGAACTGCCGGGCCATCTGCTGGCTCATCTCGCGCCCGCCGCGCTGCAGCGCCTCGATGGCGCGCTGCTGGGCGCTGCCGGCGGCCGCATCCCGTCCTTCGCCGAGCGCCTGCCCGGCGTCGCGCATCGCCGTGTCCGCCTCGCCCAACGCGCCGGGCACCTCGCCGGTCAGCTCGCCGAAGCGCTGCATCAGCTCGCCCAGCGCCCGGCGCAGCGCGCGCTGCGTGCGCGCCTCGGCCTCGCGCTGCCCGGCATCCGCGGGCGAGCCCTGCGGCGAGTTCTGCGGTGTATTCTGCGGCGTGGCCCGGCGCGGGTCGGCGCCAGGTGCTGCGCGGCTCTGCGCGTTGTCGAGCAGCCCGCCCTCGCGCTTCACCATGTCCTGCAGGGCGCTCATCTGCTGCTGGCCGCGCTGCCGCTTCTCCGCGCGCTCCGCCTTCTGCGCCTCGCCCCGCTCGGGACGCGCCGCCTGGAGCTGGTCGAGCAGCTTCTCCAGCTCGGCCAGCTTCTCGCGCGCCTCGTCCATGCGGTCCTGCTTGGCGGCGTCGCGCATCTCCTGCGCCATGCGGTCGAGGTCGCGGCTGTTCAGTTCGGGGTTGGCGGAGTCGTAGGGCAGCTCGGAGTTCTCTCGCTGCGCTTGCTCGGCCAGGGCCTCCAGATGCCGCTGGATGGCGTCCTGCAGCTCCCGCATGCGCTGCTCCAGCTCCGCCCGCTCGGCCGGGGTCGCGCGTTCGTCCATGGCCTCGCGCAGCGCCTGGCGCGCTGCCTCCAGCGCCCGGGCCGTGCGCTCGGTCCCGTTCTCCTCGAGCGCCAGCGCCAGCTCCCACATGCGGGCCTGCGCCTCGTCCACCGCGGCGTCGCCGCGCCCGCGCGCGAGCAAGGCGGCGATGCCGCGCAGGTTCAGGTAGATGCCGATGCTGTGGTCGAACGCCTCCGGCGCCTCGGACAGCGCGACGAGGCCGAGCCGCGCCTGCGGCCGCGACTCCGGCTGCACGCTGAGCTGCTTGCGGATCGCGATCAGCGCGCGGGCCACCGGGTGGTTGAACGCCCGCTCCGGCAGCACGAAGCCGAGGTCGGCGCTGGCGCCCGTCTGGCCCGGCGCGTCCCGCGCCACCAGCCGAGCCGTGACCGGCAGCCCCGCCCAGGGATGCGCCGTGAGGTCCTGCGTGAGCGTGCCGCGCACCATCTTGGCCAAGCCGCCGGGCAGCGGCACTGCGATGACTGCCGGGGCAGCGCCGGGCCGGTCGCGCAGGCGCAGCTCGGCTTGCAGCTTTGCCACGCCATAATCGTCCTCGGCGCGCCAGGGCAGGCGCGTCTGCAGCGTCGGTCGGCCGCCGGCGATCACGGGGCCGGGCGGCTCGGGGAACAGCGCCGTCGGCGGCTGGTCCGCGACCAGCGTCAGGGTCCATGCCGCCAGCACCAGCCCGTGGCGACGCACTTCGAGCGGCCCGCCGCGGGTAAGGTCCAGCTCCGCCTGCCAGCTCGAGGCATCGAGCGAGCGGAACGGCTCCGCCCCGCCGCCCAGCGTCAGGCTCAGCTCGCCGGCGCCGCCCGTGACGTTGACGGTCAGGCGCGACCCGGCCGGCGCCGACACGTCGGGCACGGCGGGCTTGAGGAACACGGGCGGCAGCCCGGTGTAGGACGGCGGCGTGATCCAGGCCTGGACCTGCGGCGCCGGCGCCGCCGGGCCCGCCGGCACGCCGGGCACCGCCGCGCGC
>JBBSIT010000542.1:0-3958 GCA_038231995.1 Acetobacterales bacterium
AGGGCGGCAGCCGCGTGCGTGCGGTTGGCCTCGGCGCGGGCCAGCGTGATGGCGAGCAGGTCCAGCTCGGCATCCCGCGCGGCGGTCGTCACGGCCCGGTAGCGCTCCGCCTGCCGCGCCTGCCTGCGCAGCCCCGCGAGTTGCGCCGCGAGCTGGGCGCGCAGGTCGTCGGCCCGCAGCAGGTTGGCGGTCGCCGCGCGCAGCTTGATCTCGGCCTCGTCGCGGCGGGCTTGCAGCCCGGTGATCCCCGCCGCCTCCTCCAGCACGGCCCGGCGCTCCTCCGGCCGGGCGGTCACGATGGCGGCGACCCGGCCCTGGCTGACCATGGCCGAGCTGCGCGCCCCGCTGGCGAGGTCGGCGAACAGGGTCTGCACGTCCCGCGCGCGCACCTCGGCGCCGTTCATGCGGTAGGTGCTGCCCATGCCGCGCTCGATGCGCCGGGTCACCTGCAGCTCCGCCTGGCCGCGGAACGCCGGCGGGGCGATCTCTCCGGCGTCCTCCAAGGTGAGCTGCACCTCGGCGAGGTTGCGGCTGGGGCGCGATGCGGTGCCGGCGAAGATCACGTCGTCCATCTCGCCGCCGCGCAGCGACCGGGCGTTGCTTTCCCCCATCGCCCAGCGCAGCGCCTCGGCGACGTTGCTCTTGCCGCAACCGTTCGGGCCGACGATGCCGGTCAGCCCCGGCAGGATCTCGACGGTGCCGGGCTCGGCGAAGCTCTTGAAGCCTGCAATGCGCAGGCGGACGAGGCTCGCGGGCAACGGGAGTAACCGTGCTTAGGAAGTGGCCTCGATTTCCTTGAGGAACCTGTCGTAAGATATCGCGCCGGCGACGGTGCGGCCGTTGATGACGAAGCTGGGCGTGCTCTGGACGCCGTACTTCTTCTCGCCCTCGTCCTGCCCCGCCAGGATCGCCGCCTTCAGCTTCTCGTCGCCGATCGCCGCGTTGAACGCGGCGCGCGACATGCCGGCCAGCGCCGCGATCTTCGCCACCTCCTCCGTGCTGTTCACGCCGCGGGCGAAGGCCCAGCGGTCCTGGCTGGCCAGCAGCGCCGATATGAACGGCTCGTAGCGCTCGGGCGGCAGGCTGCGCGCCACCATCGCGGCCATCAGCGCGATCTGGTCCAGCGGGAAGTCGCGGAAGATGTAGCGGACGCGCCCGGTGTCGATCAGCTCGGACTTCACGCGCGGGAACGTCTCCTTCTGGAACGCCGCGCAGTGGCTGCACGTGAGCGAGAAGAACTCCATGACGGTGGTCTTGGCGTCCGGGGAGCCCAGCGCCCGCTCGGCGAGGCGGGGGTCGGCATCCTGCGCCTGTGCGTAAGGCGCGAGGGCGAGCGCGGGCAGGGCGAGCAGGAGGCGGCGGGACAGCGGCATCGGGGACCTCGGGGCAGGGTGTTTGCGTAGCGTACAGGGCGTTCTCTGGCCGGCGTCAAGCATCTTCGGCATCGCCCACGGCACGTCCCAAAGCCGCGAGCGCATCGCGCAACGGCCCGGCCTCCACGCCAGGCAGCTTGACCGGCTTGGCGCGCCGCTTCGGGGGCTCGGGCGGCGGGGCGGGGGGCGCGTCCTGCACGAACCGCAGCCGCTCGACGACCACGCGGCCCATGTGGCCGTTGACCCGGGCGATGAGCTGGCCGGACAGGTGCTGCAGCTCCAGCGCGATCGGGCCTGAACAGGCCAGCGTGAGCGTCCCGGCCGTAAGGCGGCGTGGCGCGGTGACGGCAGCGAGCGCCGGGCCGACGATGGCCGCCCAATCCGCCATGACCTGCGCAGCCGCAGGTGCGCGCCGCTTGAACGCCGGGCGCGTGATGGCCGCGACCAGGGCGCCGATCGGGCGCGGGCCATAGACGTGCCGCGCCTTGTCCACGTCGTTGCTGCCGGGTTCGTCCATCACCACCTACCCTGCCGTGCCTCCCGAAACCAAACTGCCCGACGCTGCCGCCCTGCTGCGCTGGTACGACCGCCACCGCCGCAGGATGCCGTGGCGGGCGCTGCCGGGCGAGCCGCCCGACCCGTACCGCGTGTGGCTGAGCGAGATCATGCTGCAGCAGACGACGGTCACGGCCGTCAAGCCCTACTTCGAGCGCTTCCTGAGCCGCTTCCCGACCGTCGAGGCGCTTGCCGCCGCCGGGCAGGAGGAGGTCATGGAGGCTTGGGCCGGGCTCGGCTACTACGCCCGCGCCCGCAACCTGCATGCCTGCGCCCGCCGAGTCGCTGACATGGGCGGCTTCCCCAGCGATGTCGAGGGCTTGCGCGCGCTTCCTGGCATCGGGGCTTACACGGCGGCGGCGGTGGCGGCCATCGCGTTCGGCCGGCCCGTCGTGCCGGTGGACGGCAACGTGGAGCGCGTGGCCTCGCGCGTGTTCGCCATCACCGACCCGCTGCCCGGCAGCCGGCCCCAGGTCGCCGCGGCGGCGGCTCGGCTCGGGGCGGACCCGACGGCGCAGTCGCGGCCATCCGACTTCGCGCAGGCGCTGTTCGATCTCGGCGCCACGATCTGCACGCCGGCCAACCCGGCCTGCGCGCTGTGCCCGTGGCAGGAGGGCTGCGCCGCCCGACGGCTGGGGATCGCGCCGGAGCTGCCGCGCAAGTCGCCCAAGGCAGTGCGCCCGCTGCGGCACGGCGCGCATTTCTGGCTGCAGGACCGCGAAGGGCGCGTGCTGCTGCGCCGCCGTCCGCCGAGCGGCCTGCTGGGCGGCATGCTGGTGCTGCCCGGCACGCCCTGGCGCGCGGAGGCCTGGGGCCGCGAGGAGGCGATGACGTGGGCGCCCGCGGCGGCCGATTGGCGCCTGGCCGGGTTTGCCTCGCACGGCTTCACGCATTTCGAGCTGCGGATGGATGTATATGTGGCGACGGTCGGTAGCGTCGAAGCGGGCGATGGCCTGCTGAGGGATGTGGACGCGCTGGCGGCCGAGGCGCTGCCCACGGTAATGCGGCGCTGCGTGCAGGTCGCCCAGACCGCCGCCGAGGCGCAGGGGACGCCGCGCGTGCTCACGCAGAGATGAGGCACCCCGCGGGCTCGGCGCCGCGTTGCCTGGGCGAACCCACGCCCGGAGCCTCGCCATGCGCGCCCGTCACCTCGCCGTCGCCGTCCTGCTGATCGCCACCCCGGCCGCTGCGCAGCAGCAGGGCGCCGGCACGGGGGGCACACCGGGGCAGCACAACCTGCATTCCTACATCGTGAGCAACGACAGCAAGAAGGTGATCTCGGAGGTCTGGCTGGGATCGACCAACGGGGGGAAGGAGCTGTACTCCACCAAGGAGCAGATCCGCCCGAACCACACCGTGAACGTGCGGCTCGGGCGCGACGAGTGCCTGGCGCAGGTGCGCGTCCGCTTCGAGGACGGCTCCGACCTGCGCGCCGAGGGCCTGAACGACTGCAAGCTCACGCGCGTCTCGATCAACGACGACAAGATCGCCCTGCAGAGCAGCGCCGTGCAGTAGCGGGGCCGCGCCGCGAGATTTCTCGCCCGGCTTCACCGCTGGTTAACCCCCGTGCGCCAAGGTGCGCTTGTGCCCGCAAAACGCGAGGCAAGGCATTATCCCCGGCACACAGGGTAGAACACCATGAACTCCGTCAACACCAACATGGGCGCGATGGTTGCGCTCAAGTCCCTGAACATGACCAACTCCGCGATGGAGTCGACGCAGAAGCGCATCGCCACCAGCTTCCGCGTGGCCGATGCCGTCGATGACGGCGGCGCCTTCGCGGTCGCCGAGCGCGTGCGGTCCGACGTCGGCGCGCTCACCAGCGCGAACGAGCAGATGGGCAACGCGAAGGGGCTGCTCGACGTATCGAACACGTCGCTGACCAGCATCTCCGACACCCTCAAGGAGTCGCAGAAGCTGCTGGTCAACATCGCGAACACCAGCACGACGCAGGACCAGCGCGACCAGTACGTCACGGCCTACAAGGGCCTGGTGACCCGGGTCGCGAACTTCGTGGACAACTCTAAACC
>JBBSIT010000543.1:0-3949 GCA_038231995.1 Acetobacterales bacterium
ATGGTGTTCGACGAGCCTGCGGTCACGTCGCGCGTCTTCATGCACCGGTTGCTGGAAGAGGTGGCGGTGCCGGTGATCTGGACCGCCAACGACATCGGCGTGCTCGGCCCGGCAGTGCTGCGGCGCATGACCATGTGCCTGGAGCTGCGCGTGCCCGACCTGGAGACCCGCACGCGGCTATGGCGCCGCATGGGGAACATGCAGGGCGTCCCTCTGGACGAGGGCGAGGCCGTGCGCTTGGCGCGCCTGGTGCCGGCTGCGCCCGCCGTGGCCGCGGCGGCCCTGCGCGCGACCCGGCTTGCCGGCGGCGGGGCGGACACGGCGCAGCTGATCGTGGAAGGCGTGGCGCGCGCGGTGCGCGGCGGCCAGATGCCGGCGCCCGAGCCGGAGGTGGACGCTGTCTACGACCCTGCCCTGGTCAACGCCGATTGCGACCTGGCTGCGTTGGAGGCCGGCCTGCTGCGCCCCGGCGCGCCGCGCGCCGTGTCTTTCCTGCTGCATGGGCCGCCGGGGACGGGAAAGAGCGCCTGGGCTCGCCACCTGGCTGGCCGGATGGGCCTGCCGGTGCTGCAGAAGCGCGCCTCGGACCTGCTCGACCCCTTCGTGGGCGGCACCGAGGGGAACATCGCCGCCGCTTTCGCCGAGGCTCGCGAGGGCAACGCCGTCCTGGTGTTCGACGAGGCGGACAGCCTGCTTGGGGAACGCGCCCATGCCGTGCGGGGCTGGGAGGTGTCCCAGGTCAACGAGATGCTGACCTGGATGGAGTGCCACACGCTGCCGTTCGCCTGCACGACCAACCTTCTCGACCGTCTGGACCGCGCCAGCCTGCGGCGCTTCCTGGTCAAGGTGCGCTTCGGCTGGCTCAAGCCGGAGCAGGCGTGGGCGGCGTTCGGACGCTTCTTCGGGATGGCGCCGCCGGCCGGGCTGGATGGGCTGCGCACGCTGGCGCCGGCCGACTTCGCCCTGGTGCGCCGCCGCGCCGCGCTGCAGGGCGGGGCCGCGGACTCGGACACGCTGCTGGCGCTGCTGAGGGCCGAGTGCGAAGGACGGAGCGGGGAGCGGCTGCCGGTCGGGTTCGGCAGGCCCGGCGCCTGATGCTGGATGGCGGGTTGGCCTCGGTTTTCGTGAGACAGGGCTGCCGAGGGTGCTGCTGCTGGGACGGAAGCATCCTGATAACACTCGGGACAACAAGGCGCCTCCAGGCATGACCAGCTCGGGAACCATCGCAGCCACGATCGGGCTGGCCGTTCTGCACATCGTGCTGTCGGCCTCGGTGACCATGCACGTGCTCCTGCGCAAGCGCGATATCGGCAGCTCGATCGGCTGGATCGGGCTCGCCTGGCTGTCGCCGTTCCTCGGCAGCGCGCTCTACTACCTGCTCGGCGTCAACCGCGTCAGGGAGCGCGCGAGGACCCTCAAGCAGCCCCATCCCAGCGGGGAGGCCAGCCATGCGCACGCCTGCGCGCATCACGATGGGGACGGGCTCGCCGCCATCGACCGGACGGCATACCGCCTGACCCGGCGCAGGGCAGAGCCAGGCAACGCGGTCACCCCGCTGCACAACGGCGACGAAGCCTATCCGCGCATGCTCGCGGCCATCGACGCGGCCGTCACCAGCATCGGGTTGTCGAGCTACATCCTGCGGGATGACGCGGCCGGCGGGCCGATCCTCGACGGGCTGATCCGCGCCTATCGGAGAGGGGTCGAGGTGCACGTGCTGGTCGACGGGATCGGCAGCGGCTATCTCTGGTCGCCGGCCTACCGGCGGCTGCGTAGGGCCGGCGTGCCCGTCGCGCGCTTCATGCACTCCCCGCTGCCCTGGCACATGCCGTTCCTGAATCTCCGCTCGCATAAGAAGGTCCTCGTCATCGACGGCCGGACCGGCTTCACGGGCGGGCTGAACATCGGCCGCGAGAACCTGCTGCGGAGCAACCCGCCCGATCCGGTCCGCGACACGCACTTCGCCTTCCGCGGCCCCATCGTCTCCCAGCTCACCGAGGCTTTCGCCAGGGACTGGCGATTCGTGACCGGCGGCGAGATCCCGGCGCGGGACCCGCAACCGGGGGCGGCCGGAGGCGCCGCCGCGCGCGTGGTCACGTCCGGACCGGACGAGGATCTAGAGAAGATCGAGTTCGTCGCACTTCAGGCGATCACCTGCTCTCGGCACTCGGTCCGGATCATGACACCCTACTTCCTGCCGGATGAGCGCCTGGTCACAGCGCTTGCGCTGGCCGCCATGCGGGGAGTGGAGGTGGATATCATCGTGCCGGAGCGGAGCAACCACCGATACGTGGACTGGGGTATGCGTGCCCATGTCGGCCCGCTTCTCACCGCGGGTTGCCGGATCTGGTACAACCCGCCGCCCTTCGATCATTCCAAGCTCATGGTGGTGGACGGCGGCTGGAGCCTGGTCGGCAGCTCGAACTGGGACATGCGCAGCCTTCGCCTGAACTTCGAGCTGGATGTCGAGATCTACGACGCCGCCACTGCCGAGGTCCTGACGCAGGTCATGCAGGCGAAGTTCGGCCGACGGCTCGGTGGCGCCGAGCTGGCGCATCGTGCCCTCCTGGTCCGCCTGCGTGACGCTGCGATGCGTCTGGCGCTGCCCTACATCTGACCGGCCGCGCTTAGAGTCCATCCGGGATAGGGTCTTAGCCTTCCCCGTCCGAGTAGCGCTGCTCGGCCCACGGGTCGCCGCGGTTGTGATAGCCGCGAACCTCCCAGAAGCCCGGCCGGTCCTCCGTCCTGAACTCGATGCGGTGCAGCCATTTGGCGCTCTTCCAGAAGTACAGCCGGGGCGCGACCAGCCGCACGGGGCCGCCATGCGCCTCCGCCAAGGGCGCACCCTGCCAGCTATGCGCCAGGATGGCGTCCTCCGCCGCGAAGTCCTCCAGGGAAAGGTTGGTCGTGTAGCCGTCGTAGCTGTGCAGCACGACGAAGCGCACCCCGGGCTTGTGGGCGACCGACGCCAGCAAGTCCCGCGTCAGCACGCCGCTCCACCGGTTGTCGTAGCGCGACCAGGTCGTCACGCAGTGGATGTCGGACACCGATCTGCTCTGCGGCAGCGCCTGGAACGCCGGCCAGTCCAGGACAGCGAGCTTCTCCACCGCGCCGAACAGGTCCAGCCGCCAGCGCTCGCGCGGGATGGCGGGGTGCCGGCCAAGGTCCAGCACCGGCCAGTCGGTAACGAGGTACTGCCCGGGCGGGAGGCGCTCGCTCTCGGGGCGGGCGGTCCGGCCGGTCAGGAACCGGCCCTCATCCGCCCAGCGCTGCTTCGTGACGGTGAGCTTGGTGGGCAGCGCGTGGCCTACGTCC
Organism: Acetobacterales bacterium; assembly: GCA_038231995.1. GTDB lineage: Bacteria > Pseudomonadota > Alphaproteobacteria > Acetobacterales > Acetobacteraceae > JBBSIT01. The sequence goes on from JBBSIT010000543.1 coordinate 3,316, forward strand.
GGCAGGTCGGCGTCCTCGTCGCTCGTCATGACAGCGCGTGCTCGCGTACGAGCGCCTGCCGCACCTCGGCCAGGATCTCGTAGGAGCGCAGCCGGGCCTGGTGGTCGTGGATGGCGGAGGCGACCATCAGCTCATCGGCGCCGGTCTGCTCGATGAAGCGCGCCAGGCCGCGCCGGACCGTCTCGGCCGATCCCACGAACGAGCAGGCCAGCATGCGCGACGCCTGCGCCTTCTCGGCCGGCGACCAGTAGGCGTCGATGTCGTCGATCGGCGGCAGGAGCTTGCCGCGGGTGCCGCGGAACAGGTTGGTGAAGCTCTGCTGCGCCGAGGTGAACAGCCGCTGCGCCTCCGCGTCGGTCTCGGCTGCGATCACGTTCGCGCCGACCATGGCGTGCGGCCGGTCGAGCTGGCGCGAGGGCGTGAACCCGGCGCGGTAGGCCGCCAGCGCGGGCATCAGGGCATCGGGGGCGAAATGGGACGCGAAGGCATAGGGCAGGCCGAGCATGGCGGCGAGCTGCGCGCCGAACAGGCTCGATCCCAGGATCCAGAGCGGCACGTTCAGGCCCGCCCCCGGCACGGCCTGCACCGCCTGTCCCGGCCGGGTCGGGCCGAGCAGGGCCTGCAGCTCGACCAC
>JBBSIT010000544.1:0-3945 GCA_038231995.1 Acetobacterales bacterium
CCGCATTACCCGCCACAGGCTGGTGCGCGGCATCGAGAGCGTCGAGGCGGTCTACGCGATCACCAGCCTGACAGCCGACGCCGCGGATGCCGACAGGCTGCTGGCCCTTTCGCGCAGCCATTGGGGGATCGAGAACCGTCTGCACTACGTCCGCGATGTCACCTGCCGCGAGGACCAATGCCGAACCCGTGCCATCGCCCCTTGGCGATCCGTCTCCGAAGGAGCCGGTGGCTCCTCCACCGGAGGGTGCCGCCACAGGTGCTCGCCGCGTTCCGAAACACCGTCCTCACGATCGTCAGACGCTCGGGGTGCAAGCCCGTCGAGACCTTCGAGCACTTCGCCGAACACCGACAGCAGGCGCTGGGCGCAGCTATCGGTCAGAGAACCGAATGACCCTGGCCGGTTGCGAAGGGTGCTTCCCCTGCACGCACAGAGGTTGCTAGCGTGGGTGCGGGCAGGAAGGGGGCGACGAGATCCCCGGCGCCTTGAAACGATAGGGGAGACCGCGCCATGCAGCGCCGCACGTTCACAGCATCGCTCGCCGCCACGGGCCTTGGGCTCGGCCTCAAGCCCAAGGGGGCGGACGCCCAGGCGAAGCGCACGCTCGCCTTCGTCGTCAATGTGTCCGCCGATTTCTGGACCATCGCGCGCCGGGGCATCGAGAAGGCGAACCGGGAGCATCCCGAGTTCGATATGGAGATGATCATCCCCGCGCAGGCGAGCGCCGCCGAGCAGCGGCGCATCCTCGATGAGCTGGTGGCCCGGCAGGTCGCAGGCATCGCCATCTCGGCGATCAACCCGGCGAGCTCGACCGACGCGCTGAACCGGGTCTCCTCGCAGACGCTGCTGTTCACCACGGACAGCGACGCGCCGGAGAGCAACCGGGTCGTGTATATCGGCACCAACAACGTGGATGCCGGGCGGGAGGCGGGCGCGCAGATGAAGCGGGCCATGCCCGGCGGCGGCAAGGCCATGCTGTTCGTCGGCACCATGGACGCGGACAACGCGCGGGAGCGGGTGCAGGGCATCCGCGAGGCGCTGGCCGGCGGCAATATCGAGATCCTGGACGTGCGCACCGACGAGAGCGACTTCGCCCGCGCCAAGCGCAACGCGGAGGACACGCTGGCCCGCTACGCCGACCTCGGCATGATGGTGGGCCTGTGGGCCTACAACACGCCGCAGATCTACCAGGCGGTGAAGCAGGCGGGGCGCGAGGGCAAGGTCAAGATCGTCGGCTTCGACGAGGACGCGCTGACGCTCCGCGGCGTGGCGGACGGCACGATCTTCAGCACCGTGGTGCAGCAGCCGTTCGAGTTCGGCTACCAGTCGATGATCGGAATGGTTCGCTATCTCGGCGGCGACAAGGCGTGGATTCCCGCGAACAAGCAGATCATCGTGCCGACCAAGATCATCGACAGCAGCAACGTGGCGGAGTTCCAGACCTTCATGCGGAACATCCTGCGTCCGAGCTAGCATGAGCGCCGCGGCGCCGCTGCTGGAACTCGTGGGCATCACCAAGGCCTACCCGGGCGTGGTCGCGCTCGACGGCGTGGACCTGCGGCTCGAAGCGGGCGAGGTGCTGGGCCTGATCGGCGAGAACGGGGCGGGCAAGAGCACGCTGATGAAGGTGCTCGGCGGCGTCGTCAGGCCGGATGCCGGGCGCATCCGGCTGGGCGGGCGGGAGCGGACGCATCTCACGGTGGCGGAGGCGCAGGCGGAGGGCGTCGCCTTCGTGCACCAGGAGCTGTCGATGTTCGACAACCTGGACGCGGCGGCCAACGTGCTGATGGGCCGCGAGATGCTGCGGCCCGGCCTCGGCGGCGCGCTGCGGCTGGTGGACCGCCGGGCCTGCCGCGAGCAGGTGGCGCCGCTGCTCGCGCGGCTCGGCGCGGATTTCGGGCCGGATGCGCCGGTGGCCACGCTGTCCATCGCACAGCGGCAGTTGGTCGAGATCGCCCGCGCGCTCTCGGTCGATGCGCGCATCCTGATCCTGGACGAGCCGACCAGCAGCCTGACGCTCTCCGAGACCGATCGGCTGCTGGCCATCGTCGCGACGCTGCGGGCGGCAGGCACCGGGCTGATCTACATCACGCACCGCCTCGGCGAGGTGGTGACCTGCGCCGATCGGGTGCTGTGCCTGCGCGACGGCCGCGTGGCGGGCGAGCTGCCGCGCGAGGGAATTTTGCATCCCGCCATGACGCGGATGATGATCGGGCGGGACCTGCAGGCGCTCTACGTCCCGCCCCGTGCGCCGCCGGCGGCCGAGGGTGGACTGGAGCTGCGGGATGTCGTGACCCAGGCCTTCCCGGACCGCCGGGCCAGCCTGCACGCGCGGCCCGGCGAGATCCTGGGGCTGGCCGGGCTGGTCGGCGCCGGACGCACTTCGCTGGCCCGCGCCGCCTTCGGGATCGAGCCGGCGCTGGGCGGCGCCATCCTGCTGGACGGCAAGCCCGTGCAGGTGCGCGCCCCGCGGGACGCCATAGCACTTGGGCTCTACCTCGTGCCGGAGGACCGCAAGCGCTCGGGCCTGGTGCTCGACATGCCGATCGCGCAGAACGTAACCCTGCCGGACCTCGCGCACCACGCCTGGATGGGGCTGATCAACCCGGCGTCCGAGACGCGGGCGGGCGAGGCGCAGCGGTTAGCACTCCGCATCAAGGCGCCGGACGCCAGCGTGGAGGCCGGCACGCTGTCCGGCGGCAACCAGCAGAAGGTGGTGCTGGGGCGCTGGCTCGCGCTGCAGCCGCGCGCCATCGTGCTGGACGAGCCGACCCGGGGGGTGGACGTGGGCGCCAAGGGCGAGATCTACGCGTTGATGCGCGCGCTGGCCGACCGGGGCGTGGCGGTGCTGATGATCAGCAGCGAAATGGAGGAGGTGATCGGCGTGAGCGACCGGGTGGCCGTCATGCACGAGGGCGAGGTGGCCGGCGTGCTGGAGCACGCGGAGCTCAGCGAGGCGGCCGTGCTGCGGCTGGCGATCGGGCAGGCACAACCCGCCGGCGCGAGGGCGGCATAGCCATGGGCAAGAAGGAGCTGGGCCTGCTCGTGCTGGTGCTGGTGATCGGCGCGATCACCACGGCGCTGAACCCGCGGTTCCTGTCGTCGGTGAACTTGCTGAACATGCTGAACCTGATCGGCCTGTTCGGCGTCTTCAGCATCGGGCAGGGCCTGGTCATCATCACCGGCGGCATCGATCTCGCCGTAGGGTCGGTGTTCGCGCTACTGGGCGTGGTGTTCATCGACCTGCTGGCGAACCACGGCGTGGCCTGGCCGGCGGCGCTGCTGCTGGTGCTGCTGGGCGGCTTGCTGATCGGCCTGCTGCACGGGCTGCTGGTCACGCGCGCCGGGCTGCAGCCCTTCGTGGTGACGCTGTGCGGGCTGCTGATCTATCGCGGGGCGGCGCGCTACTACACCGGCGACTCAACCATCGGCTTCGGCTACGCGGAGGGGCTGGACACGCTGGTCTGGCTGGCATCGGGGCGCAGCTTCGGGGTGCCCAACCCGTTCCTGATCCTGGTCGCCACGGCGCTGGTCATGGCCGTCGTGCTGCATCGCTCGGTGTTCGGGCGCTACCTGTTCGCGGTAGGGCGCAACGAGGAGGCGGCGCGCTACGCCGGTATCCGCACCGGGCTGGTGGTCACGGGCGCCTACGTGCTGAGCGGCTTGCTGGCTGGGCTCTCGACCGTGCTGCTGGTGTTCTACACCAACTCGGTCTCCCCCTCGTCGTTCGGCAATTTCTATGAATTGTATGCTATCGCGGCCGCGGTGCTGGGCGGCTGCTCGCTGCGCGGCGGCGAGGGCAGCGTGCTGGGGATCGTGCTCGGCACGGTGCTGCTGCAGATATTGCAGAACCTCGTGAATATCCTGGGCATCCCGTCCTCGCTGAACTTCGCCGTCATGGGCGGGGTGATCCTGCTGGGGGCGCTCGCGGACCAGCAGCTCGCG
>JBBSIT010000545.1:0-3920 GCA_038231995.1 Acetobacterales bacterium
ACGACGTCCGCAGCGCACGGTCGATTGCGGTGGGCAGGAACGCGTTCGCGTGCTGGGTCAGCGAGGCCACGATCACCAGCGCTCCGTAGATAGGGTAGACCCCCCCCGGCAGCCCGAGCAGGATGAACACCGCCAGGCTCCCGCCCATGACGATCAGCGCTTCGAACGGATGGTGCCGAAGTCGGTGCTTGCATCCAACTCGCCGTCGGCGTGATGCACGGAGTGCAGTCGCCAGAGCGGGAAGACGGCGGGGTGGAGCCGGTGCATCCAATAGCTGTACAGGTCGAGGACGAGGATACCGAGGAGGAGGATCGGCGCCTCGCCCACGTAGGGCGCCATCGCGGCGGCTGGCGTCCAGCATCCAAGTCCCCTGGAGTCACGCAATGATTGGCACAGTATCACGACCGCCGTTGCGCGCCAACTCCGTTTCGGGGCCGCACGCATAAATCCGTGGCGGGAGCCCGCTTACATCGACCGCTTCGGCACCGCGGCCAGGAAATCCGCGAGCTGTTGCCGGTAGAATTTGGCGAAGGCCGTCGTCCCGTGCCCGCGCGTCTCGGTGCTGGCCGGGATCAGGTCGTATTTCGCGTCCTTCACCCGCTTCAGCGCCGCATCCATCAGCCCGGTCTCCGGCGGATTGCGCTCGTCGTCGGCCGAGTTGATCGCCAGCACCTTGGCCGTGATCCGCTCCAGGCCGGGCGCCGCGTCGTAGTCGCGCGACGCGTCCCATTGGTACATGGAGTCGTTGGCGTCCGCCTTGAACGGGGCGGCCAGCCGGCCGTCGAGCAGCTTGTCGGCCGCTTCGCTCGTCGGCGCCTGCTTGGCATAGGCCATCGAGCCGCCGCTGGTGGCGATGCCGAACCAGACATTGGCATAGCGCAGGATCGGCGGCTGCTCGGTGTAGTTGCCGCCCTGCCAGGCCGGGTCGCGGCGCACCGCGTCGACGATCATGCGCCGCATCATCCAATTGCGGCTCGACATCGCGGTCGGCTGCGACGCCATCGGCACGATCGCGTCCATGTAGCCGGGGTGCTGCTCGCCCCAGAGCCACGCCTCCATGCCGCCCATCGAGTTGCCGATCACGAGGCGCAGGTGATGCACCCCGAGCCCCTGCGCCAGCAGTTGGTACTGCGCCGCGATCAGGTCATCGTAGTCATAGTGCGGGAACCCGGCGCGCATGCCGTCGGACGGCTTGGACGACTTCCCGGCGCCGATCACGTCGGGGAGGATGATGAAGTATTTGCTGGCGTCGAGCGGCTGGCCGGGGCCGAACAGCTCGCCCGCGAACTCCGGGTTCAGCATGCTGGCGCCGCTGCCGGCGGTGCCGTGCAGCACGAGCACGGGCTCGCCCGCCTGGTCGCCGACCGTGGTGTAGTGCAGGCGCAGTTCCTTCATGACCTGGCCGTCGTGGAAGCGGAAGTCGTGGGCGATGTAATCGCCCTGCTGCGGCGCCGGATAGTCCGCCGCATAGGCGGCGCCAGCGCCGGTCAGTAACAACGCCGCGATGAGCGTGCGCACCGAGCCGATCATCATTTCCTCCAGCATTTCGTTTGGAACGCTACCTTAAGCGCGCGTGCACCGCCCCGGCAAACGGTCAGGCCCAGCCCAGCTCCTTCATGGCCCAGGGCGCGTTCCAGATCTTGGTCATGTGGCGGATCTTCCCGGTATGACGCAACCAGCCCCCAAGCCGATCGCCGCCATCGCTGCCACCAGGACCAGCAGCGCGAGCCGCAGCCCGGTCCAATCCGCCAGCGCTCCAATCAGCGGCGGCCCCAGCAGCATGCCGCCGTAGCCGAGCGTCGCCACCGCGGCGACGCCGGCGCTGGCGGCCGGGCCGGCGCGGCCGGCGGCCGAGAACAGCACGGGCGCCAGATTGGCCGCCCCCAGCCCGACCAGCCCGAACCCGACCGGCCCCGCCCGGGGGATCGCGATCGCCAGCGCCATGCCCGCGGCCCCGAGCAGCGCGCCCAGGCGCAGCATCCGGACCGGCCCCAATCGGCGCACCGCCGCATCGCCCCCGAGCCTTGCTGCCACCATGGCGGCGGAGAATGCCGCGAACCCCGACGCGCCCGCCGGCGCCGAGAACCCGGCGACCGCGCGCAGGAACACGCCGGACCAATCCGCGACCGCCCCTTCGCACATGAAGCCGAGCAGGCAGAGCGCGCCGATGCCGGCCACCGCGCGGCTCGGCCAGGCGATCCGCCGCCCGCTCCCCCGCTCCGTCTTGTTCGGCTCGGCCAGCTCCGGCCGTGGGTCGAGCACGACGTGCGCCGCCACCGCCGCCCCGAGCAGGGCGGAGGTGAGCAACAACCCGCCGCGCACCCCCCAGCCGAGCAGCTCGCACAGCGTCACGAGCCCGGTCCCGACCAGGCCGCCGAGCGAGAATGCGGCGTGGAAAGAGGACATGATCGCCTCCCCCCACCCCTGCTCGACCCGGCTCGCGCGCGCGTTCATGCACACGTCCATCGAGCCCGCTCCCGCGCCCATCAGCAGCAGGGAGCCCGCCAGCACCGGCACGCCGCCGGCAAACCCCGGCAGCGGCAGCGTCAGCATGAACACCAGCCCGGTCAGCGTGAGCAGGCGCGGCGTATGCCGCGCGCCGAGCCAGCCGGCGACCGGCATCGCCAGCATCGCGCCGAACGCGACACAGAGCAGCGCGGCCCCGAGCGTGCCGTCGGAGACGCCGAGCGCCTGCTTCACACTCGGGACACTAGCCGCCCAGGCCCCGAACCCGGCGCCGTTGGCGAGGAATAGCGCGACCACGCCGAGCCGCGTCGACCACCTGCTCCCTCTCCCGCTGGCGGAGGAGGGTGGGGCCACTTGGATCGAACTCTCAGGCACGCGGACCACCCTCACCCAAACCCTCTCCCGCCAGCGGGAGAGGGCTTTCGCTTCACGCAGCTATCCGACCGAGTCCCATTTCGGCGCGAAGCCGGGGTTCACGAAGCGCTGGTCCTTCGGCAGCATCGCGATCGCCGCGCGGTCGGTGTCGTCGAGCTCGATGCGCAGCGCATCCAGGTTGGCCTGCTGCGACTCCCGCCGGGCCGCCTTCGGGATGGCGGCGACACCGTCCTGATCGAGCAGCCATTTCAGCGCCACTTGCGCCGGGGTCGCGCGGTGCTTCTGCGCGATCGCCTGCAGCTCCTCGTGCCCGGCGAGCCGTCCTTGCCCGAGCGGCGCGTAGGCGACGACCGGAACACCGAGCCCCGTCGCCGCCTCAACCATCCGTCGCTGACCGAGCAGCACGTGGTATTCGAACTGGTTGCAAGCGATCGGCGCGCCCACCTCGTGCGCCGCCCGGCGCAGCATCGCGCTCGGGAAATTGCAGACCCCGATGGCCCGCGCCAGCCCACGCTCCTTGATGCTAACGAGGTTGTGGATCGCGTCCGGCAGGTCCATCTCCGGCGCCGGCCAGTGGATGAGATAAAGGTCGACGTAGCCGGTGCGGAGCTTGGAGAGGCTGGTCTCGACCGAGCGCTGCATCGCGTCGGCGCCCAGGTTCGCCCACCAAACCTTGGTGGTCAGATGGATCTCGCCGCGCGGCACGCCGCTCGCCGCCATCGCCTCGCCGACCGCCTCCTCGTTGTCGTACATCTCGGCGGTGTCGATGTGGCGGTAGCCGAGCCCGAGCGCGCCCTGCACCGCCTCGGCGCACTCCGGCCCCTTCATGCGATAGGTGCCCAGGCCGAGCTTGGGCATGCTCATGTCCTGCGCGGTGATGCGCTCCATGGTATTCCCTTTAACGTTTCGAGAGATCGAACAGCGTAGCGAAGCCGGTCTCGGTTCCGAACGCGAGCCGGCTGCCGTCCGGCGACCAGGCCAGCGCCGTCACCGGGCCATGACCGGGCGGCGCCACCGGCAGGATCCGCTCGCTCGCCACGTCGGCGATCACCACGAGCCCGTCGGCGAAGCCGGCGGCC
>JBBSIT010000546.1:0-3910 GCA_038231995.1 Acetobacterales bacterium
ATCTCGACCTCATGACCCTCGCCGATATCGAGCCGCCCCAAGGCTACGGCCGTGACTAGATCGCAACGGATTGGCGCATTGCAGTTACTTTCAAAGGTCACCGAAAACAGCTTGACACCGAATGCCCCATACAAGGCCCATTGCTGCGAAAACGTACGGTAGCGGTATTGCACGGGCAAGCCACCAGCAGCTTTAGGGAACGTTTCAGGCCCTCGTCTCGCGCCCGGGGACCTGGCCGGGACCGGCACGGACCCAATAGGGTAGGCAACCCTGATCGCCCAGGGGCAATAAGATCCAGGATGTAGGAATTATAAACTCATCGCTGAAGGCCGAACAGGACCAATTCCTGCTTGCTTCCTTCATGCCCCGGTAATGAGGTCCTTGATGCGGCTGGCCAGCACGTCCATCGCGAACGGCTTAGTCAGCACGTGCATGCCCGGATCCAGGTGGCCGTGGCTGAGCACGGCGTTCTCCGCGTAGCCGGTGATGAACAGCACCTGCAGCTCCGGGCGGCCGATACGGGCCGCGTCGGCCAGCTGCCGGCCGTTCATCCCAGGCAGTCCCACGGCGGTCACCAGCAGATCGATGCGCACGTCGGATTGCAGCACCTGGAGTCCGGCCGTGCCGTCCGCCGCCTCGATGGCAGTGTAGCCCAGGTCCTCCAGCACCTCGGTCACCAGCATCCGCACGGTCGGCTCGTCGTCCACCACCAGCACCGTCTCGCCCTGCTCCGCACGGGGAGCTCCAGCCAGCTCTGCCGGCAGCTCTGCACTTTCCGCCTTGGCGTGGTGCCGCGGCAGGTAGAGGCACATCATCGCGCCCTGTCCCATCTCGGAGTAGATGCGTGCCTGCCCGCCGGACTGCCGCACGAAGCCATAGACCATGGACAGGCCCAGCCCAGTGCCCATGCCGATCGGCTTGGTGGTGAAGAACGGATCGAAGGCGCGCGCAATCACCTCTGGCGTCATCCCGATGCCGGTGTCGCTGACGCAGAGCGAGACGTATTGCCCGGGCGACAGGTCGCGCTCGCGCGCCGCACGCTCGTCGAGCCAGCGGTTGCCGGTCTCGACCGTCAATCGCCCGCCTCCGGGCATGGCGTCGTGGGCGTTGACACACAGGTTCAGCAGCGCGTTCTCGATCTGGTTGGGGTCGACTAGGGTGGTCAACAGCCCGCCCGCCGCGACCACCTCGACCGCGACCTCCGGTCCCACGGTGCGGCGCACCAGCTCCTCCATGCCGGCGACCAGGCGGTTGACGTCGGTGGGCTTGGGGTCGAGCGTCTGCCGGCGCGAGAAGGCCAGCAGCCGGTGCGTGAGTGCTGCGGCCCGCTTGGCCGCGCCCTGGGCCGCGGTGATGTAGCGCTCCAGGTCGTTGATCCGGCCCTGCGCCATGCGCACCTGCAGCAGCTCCAGGTTGCCCGAGATGCCGGCGAGCAGGTTGTTGAAGTCGTGTGCCAGACCGCCGGTGAGCTGGCCCACCGCCTCCATCTTCTGCGCCTGGCGCAAGGTGTCGTGTGCTTTTTCGAGTTCCGCAGTACGCTCGCTGACACGCTGTTCCAGCTCGGCGTTCGCCTTCTGCACGGCCTCGAACAGCCGGGCATTGTCGATGCCGATCGCGGCCTGGGCCGCCAGGCCCGTCATCACGCGCTCGGAGCGTTCGTCGAAGATGTCCGGCCGGGCATGGCCGAAGAAGAGACCGCCGATCACCTCACCCGATCGCGAGATGACCGGAACCGAGAGAAAGCTGCGCACCGGCGGGTGTCCCGCCGGCATCCCGAAATGAGGGGCATTCTTGCCGTAGCGCTCGTCCTTGAGGATGTCGCCGGAACGGATCACGCCTTCGCCGCGGAAGGTCGGCGCGAACACCGGCGTGGCGCGCGGCATGCCGAAGCCGTCGAAGGCACTGCGCCCAGCGCCCGAGAGCGCGTAGAGCATGTAGCTTCCACCACGGTCGTCGAGCACGTTGTAGAAGAACGCGCCGAACTGCGCGCCGGTCAGCTCGACGCCCGCATCGACGACGCGCTGGACCAGCATATCGAGGCCAAGCTCGGCCGCCACCTGCGTGCCGACGCGGTTGCGTATTTCGAGCGCGTGGCTCTCGGCGGCGAGCTGGTCACGGCTCTCTCGCAAGGCGTTCTCGGCCCGCTCACGATCGGTGTCATCCCGGATGGTGAGCACGGCGCCGACCTGCCGGCCCGCCTCGTCGAGCACGGGCCTGGCGTTGCCGACCGCCAGCACCTCGCTGCCAGCTGGTCGTTGGATGCGCCAGCGCGCTTCCAGGACGGTCTCGCCGCGCACGGCCCGTGCCAGTGGCAAGTCGAAGGACGGGTAGGGGCGGCCGTCCTCCGTCAGCAGGCTGTAGGTTGCACTGTAGGAGTCCGGCGCGACATCGAGCCGGCGCATGCCGTGAAGGCGCGTTGCCGCGTCGTTGACAAGGATGATCTGTCCCGCAGCGTCCGTGACGATCACTCCCTCGGCGAGCTGACCCAAGGTCGCGGCCTGCTGCGCGGCCAGGTTTCGCGCCTCCGCCTCGTTCTCGCGCAGGCGTTCCTCGGCGTGCACGCGCTCCGTCACGTCGGAACCCTCGACGAATATGCCGGTCACCCGGCCCTCTCCGTCGGTAACGGGCTGGTAGACGACGTCGACGAAGCGCTCCTCGACGGCGCCGCCCGGCATGCGCTGCAGGCCGACCTTCATGGCGCTGCCTCTGAAGGCCTCGCCCTTCGCGTAGACCGTGTCGAGCAGCTCGAAGTAGCCTTGCCCCTCGATCTCGGGGAGCGCCTGGCGGACCGGCTTGCCGATCACGTCGCGGTGCCCAATGAGCTGCATGTAGGCCGGGTTGACGAGTTCGAAGACGTGCTCCGGCCCGCCCAGCATCGCCATGAAGCCGGGCGCCTGCGCGAAGAGCTGCTCGATCTTCTCGCGCTCGGCGAGGTTGCGGCGCTCGGCAAACACCTGCCCCGTCGTCTCCCTGCACGGGCAGAAGATGCCGGCGACCCGGCCGCTCTCGTCGCGCACGGGCGTGTAGGAAAAGGCGAAGTGCGTCTCCTCCCGGTAGCCGTGCCGGTCCATCACGAGCATGATGTCATCCATGTAGACCGCCTCGCCGGCATAGGCCTGCTCGAGGATAGGCAGGAGGTCGTCACGGATCTCCGACCACACGTCCAGGAACGACCGTCCGAGGGCGTCCGAATGCGTGCGCGCGAGAATCCCAGCGTAGCCGTCGTTGTAGAGCAGCGTGCGCTCGACACCCCACACGACGAACATGAGCTGCCTGGAGCCCAGCATGACCGCGATCAACGTGCGCAACGCGACCGGCCAGATCGCGGGCATGCCGAGCGGCGTGGATGACCAGTCGTGCTCCCGCATAAGGGCGCCCATCCTGCTGCTGCCAGCGAGGAAATCCGGCCAGGCCTGCTGGCCCACCTACGTGCGCTCCGGGTTGTGCGGCGTGCCGACATCCCGTCCCCGTCGTGCCAGCGGCCCGTCCTCCCGCGGTTCGGTCCGCTCCGGCAAGTGCAGGGCGGCACGCATCACCTCGCTCGCAATCCCGTAGCGGCTCATGACGATGTGGAGGGCGATAGACTGTTCCAGCTCGGGTGCGAGGAATACGTTCAGACTCATGCGCTGAATGCCTCTGTTTCTTAAAACCATTTGGGCTGCCATGCCACAACGTACGGCTTGTGCGCAACTTGAGCGAGGATTTCTGTAGAGAGTTTCAACCTGGAAATCGCGCTGAAAATCGGGGGAATTTGGAGGACAATTGTTTTAGTGGTGCATCCGGTAAGTTGGTTACGACTTCCCCGAACGTAAGGCGTTAAGGCGGGCTCTGGTCTGCTTGGGGATGTCGCGATGACCATTCGGGTGCGCGCGTTGAGCGACGAGGAGGTGGACGGGCTGGCGCGCATGGG
>JBBSIT010000547.1:0-3909 GCA_038231995.1 Acetobacterales bacterium
CGCGCCGACTTTCGCGCCCTCGCGGCCCGACCAAGACGCACCGAAACTCTCAGCCGACGTGATCAACCGCCTGCTGCTCGTCGCCTGCCGACCGCCCTGACGTGCAAAGCCAAGCTCAGCGGAACCAACTCTAGCCGGCGAGCTTGGACCGGATGCAGCCGAACCAGTCGCGGCCCGCGACCCCGGCGTCGGGGATCGAGAGCAGGGGCGCCGCCTCGCCGCTGGCCAGTTTGACCTGCCCGCCGCCGAGCACCGTGCGCGCCTGGCTGACGGAGGTCTCGTCGAGCGGCAGGGACACCAGGACCGCCCGTCCCGTCCCGCGCCGCCCAGCCAGCGTCCAAGCCCCTTCCGGCCCCGCGAAGGCTATGGAGGCGGTCCCGCCGCCCCGTACGGCCGTGGGCGCGCGGGGGCTGCCCGACAGGGTCATGTGCAGCGAGCGGTCCCCCGCCACGCGCAGGGAAAGGCCGATGGAAGGGCCAGATGCCCTGGCCTCGCAGGCCGCGCCAGTGACCGTGAATGACCAGACAGCCTCCTGCGGCCGGGCCGGCCCCTCGATGCGGCGCTGTGCGGCACCCGCGCCGGGAAACGGTCCGGTGGCTATGACACGCGGCGGAGCCTGGCATCCCGCGAGCGCGGCCATCGCGCATGCAATCCAGCCGGCCCGGCGCAGTGTCACGGCGAGGCAACCCGGAACCGTGTCCAGGGACTCGCCACGTAGTCCGGCGTGTCCAGCCCGACGACGAAGACGCGCCAAGCGTAATCCGACGCGGTGGGATCCAGCGCCGCCAACAGGGCGGAGCGGTCGGAGTAGCCGGCGAACACGTCGCGCAGGCGGTCGTCCTCGACCGCGACCACCTCGACGAAGAACCGCGCAGGAGCGCGCTGCGGCGGCGCGGCCCAGACCAGCTCGACCACCGGCTCGCCGCTGGATCGGGGGATCGCCGCGTCCTCGGCCGGCGCAACCGGCAGCGCCGCAGTCAGGTCGTCCGGGTCGCCGGCCAGGGGCCGGGAGCGCCGGCGCAACTCTGCCCGGTCCTGCGCGGTCGGGGTCACGCCGCCCTCGGCCCCTGCGGCGAACCAGGCTTCGGCTTGTTCCAGGTTGCGTGGCACTCCGGTCCCCGCGGCATAGAGCCGCCCAAGCCGGTAGGCGGCCCGCGCCGCGCCGCGCACAGCGGCCCGGGCGTAGAATGTCGCAGCAGCGGCCGGGTCGGCGGGTCCGTCTCGCCCGCCCTCTTCGATCTGGCCGAGCCCCAACAGCGCCTGCGCGTCGCCTGCCTCGGCCGGCGCTGTCCAGAGGTGGCGAGCCTCGGCGTAGCGGCGCGCATCGAAGGCGCGCTGCCCGTCATCGGCCGGGGCGGGCGCGGCAGGGGCGGCTACCAGGAGCAGGAGCGCGAGGAGGCGCCGGGTCACGGCTCGCTCGGGGGCAGCAGGAACTCGATCGTGCCGGGTCGCGGCAGGGCGGAATGGCGGGGCAGCCGGGCGAACGTCGCCTCGCCGAAGCGGCCGTCCAGCTTGCGGCCGATCTCCGCGGCGCCGTCGCGGTCCTGCGTGAAATAATAGAGCAGGCTCGGCACGTTGACCCGGGGCGTGACCGGCACCGGCTCGCCGACCGTCACTCCCTCCGCGCGCAGTTGCCGCGCCACGTCCGCGCCGCGCCGCGCTGCGCCGGGATCGCCCATCGGATAGCTCAGCACGACGCGGATCATGGAACCGGACGGCAGTGTGGGACCGGCCACGGCCGACGCCAGGGGGGGTGAAGCCTCGGGTGTGGGTGCGGCCGGGGCTGGCGGCTGGGGCGCAGGTTCGGCGGTAGCGACGGACGCGGGCGCGGCGTCGGGATCGGGCGCGACGGGGGCTGGCGGGCCGGCCGGGCTGTGCCGAAGCAGCGCCGTGGCCGCGCCGATGCAGATCAGAAGCACGGCAAACGCACCCACCAGCCATCGTCGGCGCCGGAGCGCCGGGGTGGCTGCCGCCAGGGGTGCTATGGCGACCAGGGCGACCGGTTCAGGCGCCAGCTCGGGCACGTCGGGGTCGATGGCGGGCGGCTCGGCCGCGACCTCCTCGCCGTCCCGGAACAGGACCGCTCGCGCGACATCCTCCGGCCCTACCCGTTCGGCGCCTTCGAGCGAGGCCGCGAACACCGCGAGGCCCAGCAGCGTATGCAGCAGCCGCGGCACGCTGCCGGACCGCTCGAACAGCGCCGTGATGGCCGAGAGCGTCAGCAGGTCCGGCGCATAGCCGAGCTGGACCAGGCGCTCCGCCACGAAGCGGGGGACCTCGGCCTCGTCGATCGGGCCGAGGGTGACGATGGCGGCGCCGGGCAAGGCGGCGAGCCGATCGGCGAAGGCGGGGAGTGCTGCCAGCACCACGGCAAGGTCCGGGCGGCGCGCCAGATTGGCGAGGGCGTCCGCGTCCATCCGGTCGGCCTCGTCGATCAGCACAGCGCCTTGCAGCGCCTCCGCATCTGGCACGGCGTCGCCGCGATCCACCAGCAGCACGTTCGGCAACTCGGCCTGCAGCGCGCGCGCGACATCATGCAGCAGCAGGGTCTTGCCGGTGCCTGCCGGCCCGAGCAGCGCCACGATCCCCGGTCCTGCCTGCACCGCAGCGATCAGCGCATCGCGGGCCGTGGACCAGCCGCGATGCGCCACGATCTGGCCGGTTGAGGGCGTCAGCGGGGCCACGATCGAGGAGTGTCCTTCAGCGACATCGTCTCCGGAACCGTAAGCGTTACGTGTCGGCAAAGTTGCGTCCTACGTTCAGTCGAAGTAGCGCAGGTTGAGCCGGATGCGGCCGCCACCGGGGCCGAGCGTGAACGCGGCGTCGCCGAAGCTGGGCGGACCGAATCGGAACGGGGCGTCGTTGCTGAAGCCTATGCCCTCCTGCGGGATGCCGAGCCAGTTGCGCCGTATCTTGCCATCGCCATCCTCGTCCAGGAACGCCTGCACGGCATAGGTGCCAGGCGGCACGGCGGGGATCGCGACGAGGACCTCGCCGGGGCGCGCCTTGGTCATGCCATTGAACTCGCAATGGTCGGCGAGGAAGCTCCGGGTGGTGCAGACCGAGACGAGCACGTTGCCGCGCCCGCCGCGGACATTGCCGACGGCGATCTCAAGGGTTGCTGCCTGGACGGGCACTGTGGCCAGCAAGGCGAGAAGGAGCCAACGCGCCATGGCTACTGCGCCGTGTAGGCGCGGCCGCGCCAGGTCGCGGGCCGGCCGCGCGCCTGGCGCAGCAGCGCCGCCCACTGCACCACCAGCAAGGCCGCGACGCCGACCGGGTGCAGCAGCGCGCTGAGCCAGGACTGGCGGAACCGCGCCGCCAGCACGAGGCGCAACCCCACCGAGGCGAGCAGGGCGAGCGCCGCGGGCAGGCTCGGCGCCACCAGCATCAGGACGGCCGGCAGCACCTGCCCGCCGCCGAGGATCAAAGTCCAGACCGGCAGCGCGATCGGCTTGGCCATGCCCTCCGTCGCGTTCTTGGTCAGCCCCTCCCAGACCTGTGCCGCGGAGCTGTACATGCGGCAGCTCGCGAACCCGGTGGCGTCGAACAGCCCCGTCATGATCCCGGCCCGGCGGAACGCGCGCGGAAGGGTCAGCCCGTCATGTAGCGAGGCGCGGATGGCGGCGTGGCCCCCGGCGCGATGATAGGCCTCGGCGCGGGCGACGAAGAGCTGGCCGCAGCCCGCGCCGAACCCGGGCGAGACGGACCGCCGCATCGCCGCGATCGGCAGGAACCCGAGCAGCAGGAAGTGGATCAGCGGCAGCAGCAGCACCTCCGACCAGGTGCGCGTGACCTGCGCGGGAAAGCCGCTCGCCAGGCCGATATGGGGATGGCGCTGCATGAACCAGGCGATGCGCGACAGCGCGTCCGGCGCCAGGCGCACGTCCGCGTCCACGAACACCATCA
>JBBSIT010000548.1:0-3905 GCA_038231995.1 Acetobacterales bacterium
CCGCGAGCAGCGCCAGCAGGTCCTCCGGCGTCAGCAGGGGCGACAGCCGGATCACGGGTTCGCTGACGCTGACGGCGGTATCGCGCGCGAGGTGCAGGATCAGCTCCCGTGAGGCGTCCGGCATGGCCTTCACCACGTCGGCGATGGCGGCCCGCACGCGCACCACCTCGTCCGCGACCAGGATCGCCAAGGCGCCGCTGATGCGGTCCTGCAGCCGGTCGTGGTCAGCGCTGGTCACGTCGGGCGCGAACTGCGCCACCTTGCGCGTCAGCAGGGTGCGTATCCGGTGATCCGCGTCGAGCGCCAGTTGCCGGTCGAGACGGCTTGGGTCGGCGCTGCTCAGCGCCACGGCCGCGCGTGCGGTCGCGGCCGGGTCGCCGGCGAGCGAGGCCAGCATATCGTACGGCAGGGCTGACCCGGCGCCATGCGCGGCCCGGCCTGCGACACGATCGAGCGGACCCGGGGAGGCCAGGCCCGTCCCTGTCAAGGAAGCGTCTCAGGCTGCGATACGCGCCAGTGCCCGCGGCCGGCGCGCTTCACCTCGTACATCGCCTGGTCGGCCCGGCGGAACAGCTCGTCGATGTCCTCCCCGCTCCGCGCCCGGCGGCACGCGATGCCTATGGACATCGTGAGCGTCAGCCCGCCATCGGGCAGGATGGCCGCCAGCTGCCTCGGCGCGTTCATGCGCAGCGAGTCCGCCCGCTCTGCCGCCGTCAGCTCGTCCGAGCCGTCGAGCCACATGGCGAACTCGTCCCCGCCCAGCCGCGCCACCAGGTCCGCCGGCCGCACGGTGTCGCGCAGCAGCGCGCCGGTGCGCACCAGCGCCTCGTCGCCGATATCGTGGCCGAACCGGTCGTTCAGCGGCTTGAAGTTGTCGAGATCGACGAACACGAGGGTGCCCGGCATCTCCTCCCGGTCCAGCCGGTCGATGCGGCGGGCCATCTCGTCGAGGAAGGCGCGGCGGTTGAGCAGGCCCGTCAGCGGGTCCGTCCGGGCCTGGCGCCCCATCTCGCGCTGGATGCTCTCATGCTCCAGGACGATGCGGACGATGCCGGTGACGGACGAGGCGAGCTGCAGGTCCTCCCGGTCCCATTCCCGCCCGCCCGGCCCGCGCCACAGGGCGAGCCCGGCCCGCTCGCCGAAGCGGGTGAAGGTCTGGCACGTCAGGACCGGCTGTCCGCCGGGGGCATGGCCGGCGCTCGGCGCGTTCGACTCGGCCAGCAGCAGCGCGGTCGCCGCGGGCAGCACCGGGTCGGGAGCGGCGCCGACCTGATGCAGCACGGAGGCAGTTGGATCAGTTTGCAGCAGGTCGAGCACGGCCGCCCCTTCGGCGCCCACGGCGCGCATCACGGCGCCCATGACCGCCTGCATCATGCGCGGCGCCAGCACCTCCTGGCGCATCTGCCAGAGGATGTGCTCGATCACCTCCCCCCGCCGCAGCGCCGCCGTCACGGCGTTGTCCCGCGCGTTCTGGTCGGTCGTGTCCACCCCGATGCCGCGCGCGCCGACGACCTGGCCGTCCGGCCCGAACAGCGGCGCCGACGCGAACGTCAGGCAGGCGAGCTGGCCGTCGGCCTGCCTGCACCAGACCCGGCGATGCCGGGTCGTCTCGTTCGGCCGGAATGGGTTGAAGGAGCCGGCGCCGCCCGTTCCTGGCGGCAGGAGCGTCTCGGCGGGCTGGCCGATCAGCGCGGCGCTGGGCCAGCCCAACGCCGGGTCGGGCGAGATGAACGTGAGCCGGCCCGCCGCGTCCGTCTCGAACGCGAGGTCGGCGCCCATCGCCACCAGGTCCCGCCATCGCTGGCGGCTGTCGAGCAGCGCGTCGCGCAGGGGATCGCTCCCGGCAGCGGTGATCGCGCCCAGGGGCGTGAGGTTGGTGATCTGATCCATGGCCGGCATGCCCCTGCGTTTCCTGGAGTGTCGGGGAAAGTGGTGAACGAAGGGTTAAGGGAGCCGCCCACTCCCGCGCGTTGACAGGCCCGGGCCGCCCCAGCATGGTCCGCGCCGATCCAATCCCGGGACCCCAGCGATGCCTGACCACCCCCTGCGCGCCCATGTCGAAGCCCTGTGGGAGCGACAAGACACCCTGACCTCCGCTGCGCCGCGCGAGGCGCTGGACGTCGTGGGTGAGGCGCTCGGGCTGCTCGACCGCGGCGAGCTGCGCGTGGCGGAGCCGGGGCCGGGCGGCTGGGTGGTCAACGAGTGGCTGAAGAAGGCGGTGCTGCTCTCCTTCCGCCTGCAGGACAGCGCGCCCATGCCCGGCGCCGCCGGCGCGCCCGTGTTCGACAAGGTGCCGCTCAAGACCGAGGGCTGGGGCGCCAACCGCTTCGCCGAGGCCCGCTTCCGCGCCGTGCCCGGCTCCGTCGTGCGCCGCTCCGCCTACATCGCGCCCGGCGTCGTCCTGATGCCCTGCTTCGTCAATGTCGGCGCCTACGTCGATAGCGGCACCATGATCGACACCTGGTCCACCGTGGGCAGCTGCGCGCAGGTCGGCCGCGACTGCCACATCAGCGGCGGCGTGGGGCTCGGCGGCGTGCTGGAGCCGTTGCAGGCCAACCCGGTCATCATCGAGGACAACTGCTTCATCGGCGCACGGTCCGAGGTGGCGGAGGGCGTCATCGTCGAGCGCGGCAGCGTGCTGTCGATGGGCGTGTTCCTCGGCGCCTCCACCCGCATCATCGACCGCGAGAGCGGCGAGGTGTTCATGGGCCGGGTGCCGGCCTACTCCGTCGTGGTGCCGGGCAGCCTGCCGGGGCGGCCGCTCGCGGACGGCTCGCCCGGCCCGTCGCTCGCCTGCGCCGTCATCGTCAAGCGGGTGGACGAGCGGACGCGGGCCAAGACGTCGATCAACGACCTGCTGCGCGATTGAGCGGGGACCCGCTCCCTCTCGCGCAGGCGCTGATCCGCTGCGCCTCGGTCACGCCGTCGGACGGGGGCGCGCAGGACGTGCTGGCGGCGGCGCTGGAGCGGCTGGGCTTCGCCGTGCACCGGCGGCCGTTCGGCAGCACGCCGAACCTGTTCGCCCGGCTGGGCGACGGCCCCCCGCATCTCTGCTTCGCCGGCCATACCGACGTGGTGCCGCCGGGCGGCGCCGCCTGGACGCACGACCCGTTCGGCGCGGAGGTGCGGGACGGCGTGCTCTACGGCCGCGGCGCGTGCGACATGAAGGGCGCCATCGCCGCCTTCGTCGCGGCCTGCGCAGCGCGCCTCGACGCCGGGCCGCCGCGCGGCTCGGTCAGCCTGTTGATCACCGGCGACGAGGAAGGGCCGGCGACGGACGGCACCGTGCGCGTGCTGGACTGGATGGCGGCGAACGGGCACGTGCCGGATCTGTGCCTCGTGGGCGAGCCGGCCAACCCGCAGCGCCTGGGCGAGGTGGTCAAGATCGGCCGGCGCGGCAGCCTGAACGCGCGCATCGCCGTGCACGGCACGCAGGGCCACTCCGCCTATCCGCAGCGCGCCGACAACCCGGTGCACCACCTGGTCCGCGCGCTGGCAGCACTCACGGCGGCGCCGCTCGACGCGGGAACGGAGTGGTTCGAGCCATCGACCCTGCAGGTCACGAGCGTGGACGTCGGCAACCCCGTCACCAACGTCATCCCGGGCCGGGCCGAGGCGCGGCTGAACATCCACTTCAACGACGCGCACACGGGCGACGCCCTGCACCGCTGGCTGCGCGCGGCGATAGCGCAGCACGCGGCGCGGTTCGACCTCGATGTGGCCGTCTCGGGCGAGGCGTTCCTGACCGAGCCAGGTCCGCTGGTCGAGCGCGTGGTCTCGGCGATCGCCACAGCTTCCGGCGTCGGGGCGCGGCGCGACACGGGGGGCGGGACGTCCGACGCCCGGGTCATCGCCCGGCCCTGCCCGGGGCTCGAGTTCGGGGGGGGGGGCGCCCCGCTGCCCCA
>JBBSIT010000549.1:0-3897 GCA_038231995.1 Acetobacterales bacterium
CAAAGGTCGGAGTTGGCGTCCCACTCTACAGGTCTGAGTTTGCATTCTATTTTTGGTTCGGAAAGCGGTACAGATCGGCTGCCGTTCCGTCTTTGCCCGGGGATTTGCCCCGAGTGCGCCAGAAGTTCTCGGAGGTGGGGCCGATCGACGTGACGCTGGGCGAGCGGTTCCGGCTGCGCTTCGTCAACAGCACCATGATGACGCACCCGATCCACCTGCACGGCATGTGGATGGAGCTGGAGAACGGGCAGGGCGACCACCTGCCCTACCTGCACACGATAAGTGTTCAGCCGGCTGCCAACGTCAGCCTGCTGGTCACGCCCATCGCGACCGGGCAGTGGCCGCTGCACTGCCACCTGCTCTACCACTTCGAGGCCGGGATGTTCCGCACGCTGCGCGTGCTGCCGAAGGTGGCTTGAGATGCGGAGCTGGATCGCCGGGCTCGCTGTCCTGCTGGCGCTCGCGGGTCCAGCAGAGGCGCAACTGTTCGACAAAAGCAAGTTCTTCAGCTCCGGCCTGGACTCCGAGACGCTGCAAGGGGCTGCTCCCTGGGGCAGCCCGATCCCGGACAACCGGGTGTATATCCACGGCTTCTTCAACCAGCTCGAAGGGCGGTTCGGCGACGGGCAGTACCTGCGCTGGGACGGGCAGGCCTGGATCGGCAACGACTACAACAAGCTCTGGCTCAAATCCAAAGGCCGCTACAACCCCGGCAATCGCGGGCGCATGGAGGATGGCGACCACGAACTGCTGTATGACCGGCCGATCAACGAGTATTTCGACGTGCAGGCCGGCGTGCGCGTCGACCTCGACAGCGCCCGGACGCGGACTTGGGCGGCGCTGGGCATCCAGGGCCTGGCAGTCGGGTTCTGGAACATGGAGGCCACGATCTACGCAAGCGATAACGGCCACTATGCGCTGCGCACCAACGCCTCTTACGACCTTTACTTGACGCAGCGGCTGGTGTTGCAGCCGCAGTTCGAGACCAACTGGTATACCAAGATGACCGCGCCCGCAGCAATGGTGCCGGGCTGTCGGACATCGACATGGGATTGCGGCTTCGGTACGATATCACGCGCAAATTCTCGCCCTACGTGGGCGTCGCCTACCAACGCTATTTCGGCGGCACGTCGAGCCTGCGGCGCGAGGAGGGGAGCAAGATCAACGACGTCCGCTTCCTGGTGGGCTTGCGGACCTGGTTCTGAACGGGGCGCTCAAGCCATAGGACGAGAGAAAGAGACAAATGGACGGCACGAGCACGCTCCGCACGGCATCGATCTACCGGATGGTGATGCTTAAGCACATCTGCCCCTACGGCCTGCAGGCAAAGGATCTGCTGGAACGCGAGGGCTTCGCGGTGGACGACCACTGGCTGGAGACGAGCGAGCAGACGAACGCATTCAAGCGCGAGCACGGCGTGGATACCACGCTGCAGGTATTCATCGGGGGCGAGCGCATCGGTGGCTACGACAAGCTGCGAGAACACCTCGCTAAGACCGTGCCGGACCCCGACGAGTTGAGCTACACCCCGGTATTGGTGGTGTTCGCGGTCGCCGCGTTGATGGGGCTGGCGGCGAGTTGGGCGGCTTATGACGAGTTGCTGACGGTCCGGGCGGTGGAGTGGTTCATCGCCTTCTCCATGTGCATCCTCGCCATCCTCAAGCTGCGCGACCTGCGCAGTTTCGCGACCATGTTCCTGAACTACGACCTGCTGGCACTGCGCTGGGTGCCATATGCCCGCATCTACCCGTTCGCGGAAGCCTTCGCCGGCATCCTGATGATCTCGGGGGCGCTGACGGTGCTCTCGGCTCCGGTCGCGCTGTTCATCGGCGTAGTCGGGGCGTGGAGCGTGTTCAGGGCGGTGTACATCCAGAAGCGCGAGCTGAAATGTGCCTGTGTGGGCGGGGCCAGCAACGTGCCGCTGGGCTTCGTGTCGCTCACCGAAAACCTGATGATGATCGCGATGGCGGTGTAGATGGGCGCGCGGGCGCTCGGCGCGTGAGGGACGCGGTCGAACGCTACGATAGCGTCGCGCAGTCGTTCCACTGGCTGATCGTGCTGCTGGTCATCGCCCAATATGCGACCAAGTGGCTGCCGGCCGGGTTCGCCTCGTTGAGCGAGGACCGGCTGAACGCCTGGCACCTGGCCATCGGCCCGACGATCCTGCTGCTGATGCTGCTCCGGCTGGCCTGGCGGCTGACGCATCGCACGCCGCCGCCGCCCTCCGACCTATCGGCGCCGCTGCAAGTCCTGTCGCGCGGCACGCACTGGCTATTCTACGCGATCCTGATTGTGCTGCCGGTGCTCGGCTGGGTCGCCGCCTCGGGCTACGGCGCGGGGGTCACCCTGCTCAGGCTGGTCCGGCTTCCGGCGCTCGTGTCGCAGGACAAGGCCTTGGCCGAGAGCGTCGGCAGCGTGCACGGCGCGCTGGCCTGGGCGCTGCTGGGCGTGATCGCGCTGCACGTGTCGGGCGCGCTCTATCACGCGCTGGTCAAGCAGGACGGTGTGGTTCGACGCATGGTGCCGGGCCGCGGCTGATCCGGGATCAGGCCGCCCGGTTCACCGCGTCGAGCCGGGCTGCACGCTGTTGCCGGGCTGACTCCGCAATGTCCGCCGCAATTGGCCGCAGGCGGCAGGGAGGCCCTGGGTCTGGCTGGCGGACCCGGCCTGCGGCACCTGGTCGCAGCGGGCCAATTGAGCTTGCAAGCTGGCGTCGTTGTCGCCTGACACATAGGCCGACACCCCCGGTGTGCCGTATCCGAGCATTTCCCCGTTCGTCCGCGGCGACGAAGGGGAACACGCGCCAAGGCTTGCCGCGACGCAAAGGAGGGTGCCGAAGCGGCAACGGATCGTTCGGGTCATGGCCGGTTTCCTTGTGGAGGCTAACGGGGTAGGTTCGTCTGGCTCGTAAGAGGGCCAGGCTGCTTGCGGGCACGATCGGCGAGGTCGTCGATGATCGGGCAGCCCGGCCGTTCATCGCCACGACAATGCGCTGCCAAGTGCTCAAGCGCCGCCACCATCCCTTTGAGTTCCGCCATTTTACGGCGAAGATCGGCGACCGTGTCGAGCGCGATCCGCTTCACGTCCTGGCTGGTCCGCCGCCGATCCTGCCACAAGGCCAGCAGCCGGCGAATGGCGTCGAGTGGGAAACCCAGGTCGCGCGCCCGGTGGACGAACTGCAGCGTGTGTATGTCCGCGTCGTCATAGGTCCGGTAACCCGCCCCGCTGCGGCCCGCAGCGCGGATCAGGCCGATGCGCTCGTAGTAGCGGATCATCTTGGCGGAGACGCCGGAGCCCTTCGCGGCATCGCCGATGTTCATCACGCGCCGTCCCGTAGCCGCCAGCGGCACAGCAGCAACGCGTTGGACACGACGCTGACGCTGCTGAACGCCATGGCCGCCCCGCCACCACGGGGCTGAGCAGCCCGAACGCCGCCAGCGGGATGCCGACCAGGTTATAGGCGAAGGCCCAGAACAGGCCCTGCTTTATATTGGAATAGATGCGCTGCGATATGTCGAGCGCGCCGGAAACCAGCAACGGGTCGCCGCGCATCAGCGTGGCGCCGGCCGCGCTCATGGCCACGTCCGGCCCAGCGGCCGCTGTCAACAGCATCGCCGTCGGGCTCCTCGTCGTCGTGCTCAGCCTGCCGCGCGGACAGCGCAGCGACACGCATTACGGCGGCTGGGACCGGTTCGTCGTGTGACCATCTCAGGGTGCCCGTAAGACGGCGCGAAAGGCCGCCAGGGCTGCTCTACCGGGTACGAACCGGCTGCACCGCGTTGCCCGGCTGGTTGCGAAGCGTCCGCTTGAGCTGGCCGCAAGCGGCCGCCAATCCCCGCGTCTCGCTCGCAGCATCCGCCAGCAACGCCTGGTCGCAGCGCTCCAGCTGTGCCTGCA
>JBBSIT010000550.1:0-3886 GCA_038231995.1 Acetobacterales bacterium
CCAGGGCTATGTCCTGTGACCGGATACGTTGGCGTAGACTGATCAGACCGGGCCGTGAACTCTGCTTGCAGACGGGGCGGGCCATACGGTGGTATAACGGGTTGCGGCCGCCTCCGAGGAGGAGGACCATCGCGCGCATGCCCCCCGCCTTCCGCGACGCCACGCCCGCCGACCTGCCCAGCATCGTCCGCATGCTCGCCGATGACCCGTTCGGTGCCGGCCGGGAGTGCTGCGAGAACCCCTTGCCGTCGGCCTACGCCGCCGGGTTCGCAGCCATGTCGGCGCAGGGCGGCCGGATCGTGGTGGCGGAGCTGGACGGCGCCGTCGTCGGCTGCCTGCAGCTTACCGTGATCCACGGCGTGGCCCAGCTCGGCCTGACCCGGGCGCAGGTCGAGGCCGTGCGCGTCGCCTCCACCCATCGCGGCCGCGGCATCGGCGCGGCGCTGATGCGCCATGCGATCGGCCTCGCGGCAGGGATGGGCTGCTCGTTGATGCAGCTCACGACCAACGCGGCTCGCGCCGACGCGCAGCGGTTCTACGAGCGCCTCGGCTTCGCCCCCAGCCATGTCGGCATGAAGCTGAGCCTGGATCGTTGAAGGCGGGCTGGCTGCGCGACCTCTCGCCCCAGGCCGCCGGCGCTGGGCTGCTGGCGTCCTTCGTCGGCTTCTCCAGCTCGTTCGCCATCATCCTGCAGGGCCTGCGCTCCGCTGGCGCCAACGAGGCGCAGGCGGCGTCGGGTCTGATGGCGGTGTCGGTCGCCATGGGGCTGTGCGGCATCGTGCTGAGCCTGCGCACGCGGATGCCGGTGGGCGTCGCCTGGTCCACGCCGGGCGCCGTGCTGCTGGGCAGCTCCGCCGCGGTCGAGGGCGGTTTCTCCTACGCCGTCGGCGCGTTCCTCGTGACCGGCGGCCTGATCGTGCTCGCCGGGCTGTGGCGGCCGCTGACCCGCCTGGTCGCCGCGATCCCGGTGCCGCTGGCCAGCGCGATGCTCGCGGGGGTGCTGCTGCCGCGCTGCTTGGCGCCGGTGCAGGCCGTGGCGCAGGAGCCGATGCAGGGCCTCGCCCTCGTGCTGACCTGGGTGGTGGTGGGCCAGTGGCGCCGGGTGCTCGCCGTGCCGGCCGCCGTCATCGTCGCGGGCGGCATCCTGGCCGCGACCGCCCCGGCCCTGCCGGCGTTCAACTGGTGGCCGCACCCGGTCCTGGTGGCGCCGGCGTTCTCGGCCGCGGCGCTGATCGGCACCGCCCTGCCGTTGTTCATCGTCACCATGGCGTCGCAGAACCTGTCCGGCATCGCGGTGCTGGCCGCCTACGGCTACCGGCCCGCCCCCGGCCCGCTCTTCGCGACCACCGGGCTGTTCACCCTGCTGGCCGCCCCGTTCGGCGCCCACGCCGTCAACCTCGCCGCCATCACCGCCGCGATCTGCGCCGGCCCGGACGCTAACCCCGACCCGGAGCGCCGCTGGCCCGCCGCAACCGTCGCCGGCCTCGGCTACCTCCTGTTCGGGCTGGGCTCCGGCGCCGCGACCGCGTTCATCGCCGCTTCCCCGCCTTTGCTGATCGAGGCTGTCGCCGGCCTTGCCCTGCTCGGCGCGCTCGCGGCCGCGCTGCAGAACGCCATCGCCGACCCGGACGCGCGGGAGGCCGCCATCATCACGTTCCTCGTGTCCGCGTCAGGTGTGACGGTGCTGGGCATCGGCGGTGCTGCCTGGGGCTTGCTGGCGGGCGGCGTGCTGCTCGCCCTGCAGCGGCGGAATCGCGCCGATCCGGTTGCGCGAGGCAGTCGGCCCCAGTAGTTTGGATCGGAATTGAAAAGAGTGCCGCTATGTCGCAGGTTGCGGGTTCTGGCGACGATCGGGGCCAAAGTCTCATACAGGGGACCCTGGGACGTAGCGGGCGATGATCGCCCACGCTGTCGTGCCGCCCTAATCAGGCGTCGCTGCCATCAGTTGACAGTCGAGCCACCGATTTTATGCCCTCTACCGATATCGGGCTGTAGCTGTAGCTAAACCGCGTCCAGTTTGGAAAGCATAGTGCCGTTTCCCTGGTCGCCGCACCATTCAGGGGAGAGCCTCTCCTAACCCTCCTACCGGCAGCGCTCAGGACCACGGGTTTCAAACTGGACGGGGTTTAGAGACGCCACTAGGGGTCAGGACACGAAAGTGCTCTGAGTGTCCGGTTCGTGCGAATGGGACGTGAACTCAGGAGGCAAGCATCGCCGGTTTGTCGCGCAACGACCTGAGCATGCCAGGGATGTTTGTGCGCAGAGCCTAAGCGCCTGAACCATCCTTCTTAATCCGCTTTGATACCAGCCATCCTGATAACCCGGCCGTACTTCTCGGTTTCGTCGGTGATGAATTTCGCGAAATCTATTGGCGATCCAGGCATAGGCGTTGCGCCAAGCTCGGCGAGCCGCTGTTTGACCTTGGGATCGGCGAGCCCCGAATTGATTGCCTCGCTCAGCTTGCCGACGATGTCGTCGGGCGTGCCCCGAGGTGCGCCTATGCCGAACCATGACCCGCCTTCATAGCCCGGTACAAAGTCGCTCATGACGGGAACATCCGGCAACACCTCGGAGCGCTTAAGGCTCGTGACGGCAAGCGGAATCAGCTTGCCGGCCCTGATGTGCGGCATGGACGAGGGCATCGGATCGAACATCACTTGCACCTGCCCGCTAAGAAGATCGGCAAGCGCAGCTGCAGATCCGGGGTACGATACGAGCGTCATGTCGACCCCGCCCATCATCTTAAAGAGTTCGATCGCGACGTGCTGCGGGGTCCCGCTGCTGGCATAAGCGACCTTCAGCTTTCCCGGATTGGCTTTTGCATACGAGATGAGTTCGGGTGCCGACCTGGCGGTAACTGATGGATGGACCTCCACAACGAGAGGGACCCGGGCAATGCTTGCAACCGGTGTGATGTCGCGGGTGAAGTCGAAGTCGAGCCGGCCAGCGTAAAGCGTCGTGTTGATCGTATTCACCGGTCCGCACAGGAGAAGCGTGTAGCCGTCTGCCGGCGCCTTCGCGACCATCCCGGTGGCAATATTCCCGCTTGCTCCGACACGGTTCTCGACCGCGAACGGCTGATCAAGACGGCCAGATAGCCAAGGCGCGATTACGCGCGCGGCGATGTCCAACGGACCGCCGGGGGGAAATCCGACGAGGCTCTTGTTGGGTTCCGGGGTGGTGGTGAGCACGTCAGGTGACCAGACCGGCGATGAGGGTAGTGAGCAGGGTCTTTCCGCGGCGGCGTGCGTTGTGCACGAGCTGGAAGAGGCCGAGATAGAGCGGCAGCTTCTCCTGCGAGATGCCCCGATGCGGGCGCAGCCAGGAGCGTAGCAGCGACCAGAAGCCCTCCAGGGTGTTGACGTGCACCTCGCAAAAACCATCGCCGTCCTCGTCGCGGGCGTATTCGCCGCGCTCGTGGCAGACCGTCTTGTGCTGGTAGCCCCATGCTGTCAGGCGGGCGTAAACGTTATATTCGTCGGTGTGGACGAGGGAGCCTGTCGCGACAGCGCCCGTGATGATCGGCTTGATCGTGGTCTGTTGCACGTTGGCCAGCATGCGCAGGACCACCTCACCACCACGCTGGATCAGCCCGAGGACGGGTGGCTTGTCCTTCGCCAACGTGCCGCGGCCCGGCGCGCCTGCCAACTTGCGACGGCGCCCAGGCCGCCCCGTTTGGCCACCGCCGCAGGCTGGCCCTTGTGTCCGGCCACGACGTAGACCTCGTCGATCTCGACTTCGCCCTCCAGCCTCACTGCCGGGGTCTTGGCGGCCAGGCCGCGGCGCAGTTGCTCCGTCATGGCCTGCACGTCGGACGCGCTCAGGCCCAATTCCTTGGCGATCTGTCGGTTGGAAAGGTTCAGCCCCATGAAGTAGAGGCACAACA
>JBBSIT010000551.1:0-3884 GCA_038231995.1 Acetobacterales bacterium
CCATGAAGATCGTTGCCTGCAACAGCAACCGCCCGCTGGCCGAGGCCGTGGCCGCCTGCCTGAATCTGCCGCTCGCGCGAGCCTCGGTCCGGCGCTTCGCCGACATGGAGGTGTTCGTCGAGATCCACGAGAACGTCCGTGGCGAGGACGTGTTCGTGGTGCAGAGCACGTCCTATCCGGCGAACGACAACCTGATGGAGCTGCTGATCACGATGGACGCGCTGCGCCGCGCCTCCGCCCGCCGCATCACGGCCGTGATGCCCTATTTCGGCTACGCGCGGCAGGACCGCAAAGCCGGGCCGCGCACGCCGATCAGCGCCAAGCTGGTCGCCAACCTCATCACCGAGGCCGGCGCCAACCGCGTGCTGACGCTCGACCTGCACGCCGGGCAGATCCAGGGCTTCTTCGACATCCCCGTGGACAACCTATATGCGGCCCCGCTGTTCCTCCGCGACATCAAGGAACGCTACGCCGGTCGGGACCTCATGATCGTCTCGCCTGACGTGGGCGGCGTGGTGCGCGCCCGCGCCATCGCGACCCGGCTCGACCGCGACCTCGCGATCATCGACAAGCGCCGCGAGCGGGAGGGCGTGTCGGAGGTGATGAACGTGATCGGCGACGTGCGCGGCCACGACTGCATCCTGGTGGACGACATCTGCGACAGCGGCGGCACGCTGTGCAGCGCGGCCGCCGCGCTGATGCGCAACGACGCGCGCTCCGCGAGCGTGTACGTCACGCACGGGGTGATGTCCGGCGCCGCCGTGGCGCGCATCGCCTCCTCGCCGATCGAGAGCATGACGACCACGGACAGCATCATGCCGACCGAGGCGGTCCGACTGGCCGGCAAAATGCGCCAATTGACCATCGCGCCCCTCCTGGCCGACGCCATGCAGCGCATCTCGGACGAGAGCTCGGTCAGTTCCCTCTTTGACTGAACCTGCAACGAAGGACACGCCATGAAGCTGTATTACGCACCCGGCGCCTGCTCGCTCGGCATCCACGTGCTGCTGGAGGAGATCGGCAAGCCCTACGAGGCCGTGAAGCTCGATATCCGCGCCGGCGACACCACGAAGCCGCCGTTCAGCGACCTCAACCCCAAGGGCAAGGTCCCGACCCTGCAGCGCGACGACGGCTCGGTCATCACCGAGTATCCCGTGATCGCCCATTGGCTCGCCAAGACCAACCCGGCCGCCGGGCTGCTGCCGCAGAGCGAGGAGGCGGAGCTTCGGGCGGCCGAGGCGATGGACTACTGCGTCGCCACCATCCACATGCAAGGCTTCTCCCGCCTGTTCCGCCCCGCCAACTTCTCGCCCGACGAGGCCGGGCAGGAGGCGGTGAAGGCCCGCGGCCGCGAGCTGGTGGAGAAAGGCTACGCCATCATGGACAAGGCGCTCGCGGGCAAGGACTACATCGCCGGCGCCTACAGCATGGCCGACAGCGCCCTGTTCTACGTGGAGTACTGGGGCGGCAAGCGCATGGGAATGCAGCTTCCGCCCAACCTCGCCGCCCATCTCGACCGCATGATGGCCCGCCCCGCCGTGCAGCGCATGCTGCAGCAGGAAGGCCTCGCGGCCTGATGGGGCTGGAATCCCGCGCGTTCTGGTTCCTGCGCCACGGCGAGACGGACTGGAACGCGCGGGGCCTGTCGCAGGGCAACGTGGATATCCCGCTCAACCCGATCGGGGTGGCGCAGGCGGCGCGGGCGGCCGAGATGCTGCAGGACCGCGGCCTGCGCAGCATCGTCAGCTCCACGCTGTCGCGCGCCCGCGACACGGCGGACGCGGTGGCAGGGCCGCTCGGCCTGCACGTGGAGCTGGATGACGGGCTGCGGGAGGTCGCGTTCGGCGTACCGGAAGGCCAGCCGATGGCCGAGTGGTTCGAGGACTGGATCGACGGCCGCTTCACCCCCGACGGCGCGGAGAGCTTCGCCGACCTGCGCGCCCGGGGCGTGGCCGCGATCAACCGCGCGCTGTCGAAGGAAGCTCCGGTGCTGGTCGTCGCGCACGGCGCGCTGTTCCGCGCCATCCGGGCCGAGATGGGCCTGCCGCCCAACGTCCGCACGCCCAACGCGACGCCCTATCTGTGCCAACCCGGCGTCGGCGCCGACCAGCCCTGGACGCTCACGGCGGCGGAACTGCCGGTGTAGCGGCGACGACGAACCGCCGGTAGAACGCGCTCAGCCCGATCAGCGCCAGGCCGAGCCCGAGGAAGGACAGCACGCGCCACAAGCCGTCCAGCCCCGCCATGTCCACGACGAACACCTTGGCGGCCGACAGCCCCACCAGCGCCAGCGCCGCCAGCCGCACCGGGCGCTGCCCGATCCGCATGCCCCACGCCATCAACCCGGCGCCGAGCACCAGCCACGCGCCGGAATACGCCCAGAGCTCGGCGTCCCCCACGTCCTCGGCCCAGATCGCCATCCGCACGGGATGGAAGGCATGGCGCACCGACAGCGTGACCCAGGCAAAGGCCGCCAACCCGGCATAGGCCGCGAGCAGGCGTCCGCGCGCGCCACCCCGCCGGCCCAGCAGCGCCAGCACGGCCGGGATCGCGTAGGCCGGCAGCAACGCGTTCAGCACCGGAAGCAGCCCGACCCGTCCGCCGAGCAGCAGCGGGTTCAGCACCAGCAGCCCCCAGCCGCCGAATAGCGCCAACCCGCCGAGCACGCGCGACGCGACCCGCAGCACCGGCCGCCCCTGCCGCGCATCCAGGAGCTGCGCGACCAGCGCCAGCACGCCCAACGCGCTGACATACAGCCCGGCCTCCAGCAGCGTGCCGTCCGCCATCGCCAGGTCGCCGCGCGTGGCCCAGTGCCGAATTTCCAGCACCACCAGCAGCGTGCCTAGCACCCATGCCCCGGCTTCCAGCGCCGCCACCGCGCCGTCGTCGCCGCGCTTGCGGAACAGGTAGGCGGCAAGGGCGAAGCAAGCGGCCGGCACGCCGTAGGCCAGCAGCAGGCCGTTGAGCACGGGCGTCGTGCCCCAGGCGTAGTCGATTGCGAACGGGTTGAGCGCCAGCCGCACCAGCACCACGACGGCAACCGCCAGCACGACCCGGCGCAGAGGCGGCAGGTCGGCACGGTCCTCGATCCAGGCGAGCGGCGGCAGAAACAGCGCGATGGCGAGCGTCAGCCATTGGTCCGACAGCAGCATGGCGCAGCCGAGCGCCAGCGCCGCCACTGCACCCGCCGCGTGCAGCCCGGCCCGCTGGAAGGAACCGTCCCGCCGGGCGAGCGCGGCAGCACCCACCAGCCCCGCCGCGAGCAGCACGGCGATCCCCGCCCAGGCTGCATCCGATTGGAACCGGCCGACCTGGGCGTATGTGACCGCGAGCGTCAGCACCGGCACTGCGGCGACAAGGCCGGCCCAGGACAGCGGCCGGGCCATGCGCCGCTCTCCGGCAAGGCCCACCGCGGCGAACAGCACGGCCATGGCGGCAGCCGTGCCGAGGAGGGCGCGGATCGCCTCGGGCGCCCAGGCGCCGGGCAGCACCGCGGCCACGACGCCGTCGATGGTGACGGCCTCGCCAGTGGTTTGCCACGCGGGCAACGCCCAGGTTAGCAGGGCAAGCAGGGACGCGAGGGCCGCGAGCCACAGCACGCGGTCGAGCCGCGGCTCCCGCCACGCCGCGGCCAGCGTCACGGGCGCGAGTAGCAGCACGCCCGTGCGGGCGCCCGGGGCCGCGGTGAGCCAGGTGAGGAGCAGCCCGGCGGCGGCGAGGACCAGCACGGGCACCCAGGACAGCCGGCGCCCGACGAGATGATCCAGCGCAGCGCCGGGCAGCAGGAACAGGAACAGCGCGGCCGTCGCCGGCACGAACAGGCCCGGCGCCCAGGTGTCCGGCGTTCCGCCCGCCTCCAGCCCCGTCAGCACGACCCAGGCGGC
>JBBSIT010000552.1:0-3866 GCA_038231995.1 Acetobacterales bacterium
CGTCCACGAGCCGGGCGAGCTTGCTGATGCCCACCACCCGGCGCTGCGGGAGGTAAGCGATGTGACAGCGGCCGATGATGGGCAGCATGTGGTGCTCGCAGTAGCTCTCCAGCCGGATGTCGCGCAGCAGCACCATCTCGTCGTAGCCCTCGACCTCCTCGAAGGTGCGCTCCAGCAGCAGCACCGGGTCGGTCGCGTAGCCGGCGAACAGGTCCCGGTAGGATCGGACGACCCGGGCCGGGGTGTCGCGCAGGCCCTCGCGCGCCGGGTCGTCGCCGGCCCAGCGCAGCAGGGTGCGGACGGCGGCCTCGGCCTCCTCGCGAGTCGGGCAAGGCTCGGCGCCGCCGGGAAGGGCGGGGGTCGCGGGAAGGATGGTGTCCAAAGGGCAAGTTCCTGTGAGAGGGCTCCAGGGCCGCGCCTTCGAGCGGCACGGCACCTTAGAGAATAGGGTGCGGTGTCGAGCCGTCGCAACCCGATGCCCCCGCATCGGGCCTATCCGCCGTCCGGAAATCAAATCTTCACCATCGTGCAACAGGATGCCGCATGGCCCTGCAGCGGGCCGGTTCGTTCCCAGGGGAGGGTCCATTGTCCGGCAAGCCGCATGTCCGAAAACAACGCTAGCCACGTGCTCGCCGCTCCCAGCCTGTTCGCGCGCCAGCTCGCCCGGGCGACGCGGGCGCAGGGCGGCATCGACCTCGACGCGCTGGCCGGGCAGGTCACCTCGGCCTACGACGAGCTCGAGCGGTCGCGCCGCGGCACGGACGACCGGAACGCGCTGATCTCGCGCGAGTTCGCGACGCTCAACGCGAACCTTGAACGCGGCGTGGCCGAGCTGGAAGCGCAGAACATCCGGTTCGGGCTGGCACTGGAGAACATGGCGCAGGGGCTATGCGTCTTCGATGGCGCGCAGCGGCTGATCGTTTGCAACAAGCAGTTCGCCGACATCTATGGCCTGAAGCCGGAGCATGTGCGTCCGGGCACGACGTTCCGCGAGATCGTTGCGCACCGGTATGCGGCGGACAGTTCCCCCGCCATGAATCAGGCGGAGTACTTGAATTGGTGGGAGCGGAAGCGCGTTTCGGCCGTGGCCGATGAGACCCTAGTCGAGCTGCGCAATGGGCGCGTGATCTCGATCCGGGACCAACCAATGCCTGACGGCGGTTGGGTCGCCACCCATGACGACATCCCGGAGCGCCGCACCGTCGAGAAGCGCCTGGCCTATATGGCGCACCACGACGACCTGACCGGCCTCGCCAACCGCGTCCTGCTGCGGCAGCGGCTCGATGAGGCGCTGACCCGTGCCCGGCGCGGCGCAGCCTTCGCCGTGCTCTGCGTCGATCTCGACCATTTCAAGGTGGTGAACGACACGCTCGGCCACACGATGGGCGACGCTCTCCTGCGCGCGGCGACGGTGCGGATGCGGCAGCACTTGCGCGATACCGACACCCTGGCCCGGCTTGGCAGCGACGAGTTCGCCATCGTGCAGTGCGACATGGACCAGCCGGTCGACGCGACCGCCCTCGCTGAACGCCTGGTGCGCATTCTGGCCGTGCCGTTCGACCTCGACGGGCAGCAGGCGGTGATCGGCGCAAGCATCGGCATCGCTGTGACTCCCGGTGACGGCACCGATCCCGACGCCCTGCTGAGGAACGCCGATAGAGCGCTCACCCGGGCCAAGGCGGATGGCCGCGGCTGCTTCCGGTTCTTCGAGTCCGGCATGGATACGGTCATGCAGGCCCGGCGCTCGCTCGAGCTCGATCTGCGCGACGCGGCCGCGCGGAACGCGTTCCATCTGCACTACCAGCCGTTGATGAGCCTGCGCGCCCGCCGGGTCGGCGGGTTCGAGGCCTTGCTGCGGTGGAACCACCCCGTCCGGGGCAACGTCCCGCCGGCCGAGTTTATCCCGCTGGCCGAGGAGATCGGCCTCATCACGCCGATCGGGGCCTGGGTGCTGCATCAGGCCTGCGCGCAGGCGGCCACCTGGCCCGAGGGCATCTGCGTCGCGGTCAACATCTCGGCCGTGCAGTTCCGGGGCGGCGCCCTGGTCGAGACCGTCGCCTCGGCGCTGCGCCAGTCGGGCCTCCCGGCGTGCCGGCTGGAGCTGGAGATCACTGAGTCCGTGATGATCGAGAACGGCGAGGCGACCCTCGCCATGCTGCGCGAGCTGCGCTCGACCGGCGTGCGGATCGCCATGGACGATTTCGGCACGGGCTACTCGTCGCTGAGCTCGCTGCGCAACTTCCCGTTCGACAAGGTCAAGATCGACCAGTCCTTCGTGCGGGAGCTGACCGACCGTCCCGACTGCATCGCGATCGTCCGCGCCGTGACGGGCATCTGCGCCAGCCTGGGGATGACGACCACGGCGGAAGGCGTGGAGACGCGGGAACAGCTCGCGATGCTGGCGGCCGAACGCTGCACGGACGTGCAGGGCTACCTGTTCAGCCGCCCCTGCGCCGCGGCGGACCTCCCGGACCTGCTCAGGACGCTGCATCCGGCCGGCCCGGCCAGCCCCTGGCCGGCGCCGTAGCGGCCTGGCTGGCCCGCGCGGATCAGGCGCCCGGCACCACCTCGCAGGCGATCCCGGCCGCTTCCAGCGCGTCCGCCTCCGCGTCGCGCCCGGACGCCGGCGCGCGCCGCAGCCGCACCACCTTGCGGCCCTCGCGCCCGAGGCGCACCAGCAGCGCGGCCGCCTCCCCGCCGGCCAGGACGCGCTCGGCGTCGCGCCGCGCCATGTCCAGGATCTCCCCGGTCACGCGGGCATCGTGCACGATCACGTCGGCCTCGCCCATCAGGCGGTGGGCGCGCAAGGTCAGCAGGTCGGCCGCCCCCGGCCCGGCGCCGACGAGATAGACGATGCCGGCCGCCGCCCCGTCCGCGCCGTCCCGCGCGGCGGCGACCTCGCGCCGCATCTCGTCGCGCGCCGCGTCGTCCTGGCCGGCGAACACCAGGTCGGCCACCCGCCCGCCGAGCGTGCGCTCCAGCACGCGGCGGCGCTGCACCGTGTCGGGCAGCGCGCGGCGTACCTCCATCTTCAGGCTGTCCGCCAGTGCTGCGAGGCGCCCCCAGGCCGGCGGGATCAGCGCCTCGATGCGCGCGCGCACCAGCCTTGCGAGCACAGGTGCTGCGCCCCCGGTCGAGACGGCGACCAGCAGCGGGTCCCGGTCGATCACCGAGGGCGTGATAAAGCTGCACAGCGCGGGCCGGTCCACCACGTTGACCGGGATGCCGGCCGCCTGCGCAGCCGCGCTCAGCGCAGCCAGCTCCGCCTCGCCGGCGTCGGCGCCGATGGCTACGGCGCAGCCCTGCAGCAGCGCCGGGTCGAAGCGGGCCGCCAGCTCGACCACGGCGCCCGCGCGGCGCAACGCATCCGCCTTGCGCTCGGCCACGTCGCCGCCGCCCAGCACCAGCGCGCGCCGGCCTTGCAGGTCGAGGAAGACCGGCAGGTAGCGCAACGGGCGTCAGGCCAGGGCGGCGAGCAGCACGAGCACCGCGAGGGTGATCCAGGCGACCCGGCCGGCCGGCGCTGTCGGCTCGTCGGTGTCCCGGCTCGCCGCATGGTCCAGCACGGCGGGGCCGGCATCGGGCATACGCAGATCAGAGATGTGCACGGATAGCCTCCCCGAGCATGATCGCCTCGATCATGCTCTGCTTGTCTGAGGAGCGAGCAGCTTGACGCTGCTCGCGCGCGAACCCGGCCATTTCGGCGACTCGGGCGCCGGCCGCGACCTCGCCGATCACCACCAGCGCCGGCGCTGGGACGCTGGCCCGGCGCGCCACCAGCGTGCAGGCGCCCAGCGTGGAGCGCAGCACGGCCTGCCCCGGCAGCGTCGCCTTCGCCACGATGGCGACGGGCGTCTCGGCCGGCC
>JBBSIT010000553.1:0-3860 GCA_038231995.1 Acetobacterales bacterium
ATCCCCAACCCCGCGCGGCCGCCCTCCGGTTGCACGTTCCATCCGCGCTGCTTCCGCGCCTCCGCCTTGTGCAGCGCCGAGCGGCCGGCTTTCCTGCCGTACCCGGGCCTGCCCACCGAATGCGCCTGCCACCACGCCGGCCCGCATGGAGGCGGCCGGCCCTTGGAGGCGGTCCCTGCCCTTGGCGCCGCGGCAGCCGTGCCGTGATCCTGCCGCGCGGGGGCACGCTGCTCAGCCTTGTGTTCCTGGTAGCACTCGGTCTGGCGGCCCTTGCGGCCAACCTGATCGCCGATCCGCTGGCGCAGGACCTGGCGGCCGCGCTGGACCCGCCCTCCCGCGCCCACTGGTTCGGCACGGACGAGCTGGGCCGGGACCTCCTGGCGCGGGTGATCCACGGCGCCAGGACGTCGTTGCTGACCGCGTTCGGCGCTGTCGCCATCGCGGCGGCGGTGGGAGTCCCGATCGGCCTGGTCGCCGGGTTCTTCGGCGGCTGGCGCGACGCGGTGCTGATGCGGCTCGTGGATATCCTCGTCGCCCTGCCCGGCATCCTGTTCGCCATGGCGCTGATCGCCGTGCTGGGCCGGAGCCAGGCCGCGGCGCTGGTGGCCGTGGGCATCACCGGCATCCCCGCCTTCGCGCGCGTGACCCGGGCGGAGGCACTGACGCTCCGCAAGCGGGATTTCGTCACCGCGGTCGAGGCGTTCGGCGCGTCGTCCACCTACAGCATGGCCCGCGCTGTGCTGCCCAACGCCTGGAGCCCCATCCTGGTGCAGGCCGTTGTGCTCGCCTCCGTCGCGATCCTGCTCGAGGCAGCACTTGCGTTCCTCGGCGTCGGCATATCGCCGCCGACACCGAGCTGGGGCGAGATGCTGCGGACGGGAAAGACTTACTTGTACGACGCGCCCACCTACGCCGTGCTGCCCGGCCTGGTGCTGACGCTGACCATCCTGTCGCTCGATCAGCTCGGCCGGGCGCTGGCGGCTGCGCTCAACGACCGGCATGGGAGTGGGGTGGCGACCGGGCTGCAGGGCAGCCGCCCATGATCGGCTTCATCGTGCGGCGGCTGCTGCAGCTGGTTCCGGTGGTGCTGCTCGCGTCGCTGGGCATCTGGGGCATCATCTACGCCGTCCCGGGCG
This sequence comes from Acetobacterales bacterium, assembly GCA_038231995.1. Taxonomy (GTDB): domain Bacteria; phylum Pseudomonadota; class Alphaproteobacteria; order Acetobacterales; family Acetobacteraceae; genus JBBSIT01. Next base: position 1,137 of record JBBSIT010000553.1, read on the forward strand.
GGCCGGTCGGCGCGCTGCTGGGCGAGAACGCGACGCCCGAGCAGATCAGGGCCGCGACGGCGGAGCTCGGCCTCGACCGGCCGGTGCTGGTCCAGTACCTCGCCTGGCTAGGTCACGCGCTGTCGGGCGACCTGGGCGTGTCCATCCAGAGCCGCGAGCCGGTGCTGAGCCTCATCGGCCAGCGGCTGCCGGCGACGATGCAGCTAGGGGTGGCGTCCATCCTGGTGGGCCTGCTGATTGGCGTCCCCGTTGCGGTCGCGAGTGCGCTGCGGCCGGGCTCATGGCTCGACCGGCTGCTGAGCGGATGGAGCGCCCTGGCGCTGGGGGTGCCGACATTCTGGCTCGGCATCCTGCTGATCCTGCTGTTCGCCATCGAGCTGCGGCTGCTGCCGTCGGTGTCCGCCTACGTGCCGTTCTGGGAGTCGCCGGTGCGGATGGCGACGAACATCCTGCTGCCGGCGCTGACTCTCGGCATCTATGTCTCAGGCATCTTCGCGCGCTTCCTGCGGGCCTCGCTGGTCAGCGAGCTGAAGGCGGACTACGTGCGCACGGCGCGGTCAAAGGGCCTCCGGGAGCGCGATATTGTGGCGGGCCACGTCATGCGCAACGCCCTGCTGCCGTTCATCACCATCGTCGGCCTCATGATGGCGAGCCTCATCGGCGGCGCCCTGGTGACGGAGGCCGTGTTCACCTATCCCGGGCTGGGCCGGCTGCTGATCCAGGCGATCGGTACGCGCGATTACCCATTGGTCCAGGGCTGCATCCTGGTAGTCCTAGTCATCTACGTGCTGATCAATCTCGTGGTTGACGTGCTGTATCAGTATATCGATCCCCGCATCGATGGTGCGTGACGCGTCCGGCATGACCGGCCCGGCGCCACGCTCGCCCGCGCAGCTATTCGACCTGACGGGACAGGTCGCGCTGATCACCGGCGCCTCCCGCGGGCTGGGCTGAGCCATGGCGCAGGCGCTGGCGGCGGCGGGCGCGCTGGTGGTGCTCAACGGCCGCGATGCCGCCACGCTCGGGTCGTGCCGCGACCAGCTGGCGGCGTGGGGGCTCCGGGCCGACATCGCGCCGTTCGACGTGACCGATGCTGCGTCCATCATCTCGTCAGTGGCCGCGATCGGTGCGCGCCACCGCCGGCTCGACATCCTGGTGAGCAACGCTGGATCGACGGTCCGCAAGCCCCTGCTGGAGCAGACCGAGGCTGACTGGCAGGGCGTCATCGACACCAGCCTGACCTCCGGATGGCGCCTGGCCCGCGAGGCCGCGCGCCGCGCTGGCGCAAGCTCGCATCATAGGCCAGCCAGTTCGTGACCCGGTGCCGCTGGCGCGGGATGTGGCGGCGGCGATCTTGGGTCAGCTTGAACGGCACGGCAGGCATCCGAGGTCAGGGGGAGCCTCATACGTCAGGCTGGTTCCGAGCGCTACCGGGCGGGTCCGTGCACCATCCGTGCGGACGGGGCTGACCCGAGCGCGGCACTTCTGTTGCAGTCAGGCAAAGTGGCGGGCGCACGTCTCCTCGCACCAGACCCGGAAGGCGTCGATCCGCCTCGCCCGATATGTGTTGGTCGGCGAGCGATGCCGCCACGGCCGGCAGTGACCGTAGATGGTCCGCAAGGTGCGTCGGTTGATTAAGTGCAAGCGCAATTTTCCCAGTTCGTGCTACACACCACGGATGAATATCACCCTGCGCCAGCGCCGGATGGCCCGCGATGAGTTCTTCCTCTGGGCCGAAGCACAGGACAGCCGCTACGAGTTCGACGGCTTCCAGCCGGTTGCGATGACGGGCGGCACCGCCCGTCACAGCCGCATCACGCAGAACATCCACTTTGCTCTGCGATCGCGCCTTGCCGATGGCCCATGCCGCTCCTTGGGTCCGGACGCTGGCATTCCCACGGTGGGGGACGCCGTGCGTTACCCGGACGCCCTTGTGACGTGCAAGGCATTCCCGGATACCGAGCGCCTGGTTCCGGGTGTCGTCGTGGTATTCGAAGTGCTCAGCCCCACATCAGGCCGGGTTGATCGGATCGATAAAGTCCGCGAGTACGCGGCCGTACCGTCCATACTCCGCTACATCATTCTCGAGCATGCCAGCATTGGCGCGACCGTGTTCAAGCGCACGAAGGACGGTGATCCCTGGACTGCCGAAACGTTGACCGCCGCGGACATGGTGGAACTGCCCGAGGTCGGAGCGCAGGTTCCCTTGCGAGAGTTCTACGACGGGACCGACCTGTTGCGCGGGGAGATGCGTGCCGCTGAGATCGAGGATGAGCAGGCGGACGCCTGATAGCAGGCGTACTTACCTATAACACGCGAGAAGGGCGCTTATCGCGTGTTGACGGGAGCGGACCTGACCTACATGCTCGTCAAATGTCCCGTAAGCCACCCCTGCCTGCTTCACCTCCGACATTACAGCCCGCCCGGGTGCGTGCCAGGGCGGCGGAACCGCTGACACCTCAGGCAGCTCGGGCTCTCGCGCGCTCGCAGGTTTACCAATCTGCCGCCGATGCGGCCGCGACGCTGACGGCTTACCGGGCCGACGTTGCCGCGTTCGAGACATGGTGCCGCGAGCACGGCTGCAAGGCGCTGCCCGCAACATCCGAGACGGTCGGCGCCTACCTCGCCGCCAAGGGCCAGGGCTATGCGCTCTCCACCCTGCGCCGACGCGTGGCCGCCATCGCGCGTGCGCACCGAATGGCCGGCCAGCCGCTCGACACGCGC
>JBBSIT010000554.1:0-3856 GCA_038231995.1 Acetobacterales bacterium
AATGGCCGGAGGCGGCTCGGCGGGGGGCAAAGCTACCGCCAGCGCCGGCTCAGGCGCGGGCGGCGTGGCCGGGAGGTCGGCGTCGGCGACCGGCGGCTCGGGCTGGGGCGGCACAGGCGATGTGTCGGCGACAGCCGGAAGCGGCTCGGCGGGCGGCAACACTTCCGCCATCGCCGGCTCAGGCGCAGACGGCGCGGCCTGGATCTCGGCGACGGCGGCCGGCGGCTCGGACACAGGTGGCGCATCCGCCACGACTGGTTCCTGCGTGGGCGCTGCGTCCGCTATTGCCGGTTCAGCGGCCGGCGGCTCAGGCGGGGGTGACGCATCCACCATGGCCCGCTCTGGCGCCGAAGGCGCGGCCGGGACCTCGACCGCCGTGGTCGACGTCTCAGGTGCGGGCTGAGGCTGGAGAGCGGCCGCCTCGCGTGGTGTGGCCGGCTCGGGAGCGGGAACGGGCTCGGCTTCGGCCAGGGCTGGCGGCGAGGCCTCGACAGGCGCCGGCGGCTCTGGCGTTGCCTGAGGCGATTCGGCCAGAGCCGTGCTAGGCAGCACCTCGGCTAGGGCAGCCGGCTTGTCGAGTGCGGGTGCATGTTCGGGCGCGACGGCCATAGCCACAGGCGCGGACGGCTCGTCCTGCCGGGTCACCCAGAGGCCAAGAGCGATGGATGCTGCCACGCCGAGGCCGGCCAGCGCCCAAGCCGCTCCGTGCCGGCGCCGCACAGGAATTGGCGAAGGCTCGGCCTCATCCGCGATAAGAGCCTGTGCGAGGGGCGCTCCGTCGCTCGGCTCCGACCTGGTCTCGGAGAGCAAGGGAAGCTGAATGTTGCGGCTGATCAGATGCCGCAGGAAGGCGAACTCGTCGCCCCGCAGCGAGTCCAGCATGCCAGGTCGCCCCGCAAGGACGACGCGCAGCAGCGGCCCCGAACGGCACGCGAGCTGGATGTAGCGCAGGGCCGCGGGCAGCAGGCCGTGGGCGTCGTCCACGAGCAGGGCGATCAGGCCGCAGCTCGCGTCGGTCTGCGTCAGCGCCTCGGACGCCTGCTCCAGGTCCTCGTCCGAGAGCGCGCCCGCCTCCGCCCGGCCGACGATCTGCGACAGGAACGCCGGCAGGCTCAGCTCGCCATCCGCCGGGCAAGCAACCCGAATGACCCGAGCTCGGCCGCCAGTGAGCTTGGGCGCCAAGCGGTTCAGCACCGCCGTTTTGCCGGCGCCCTCCGGAGCCACCATGCTGGCGCTCGCACCGCCATCCAGGATGGCCGCAGCCAACTCGGCCACGGCACGGTCCTGGCCGAGAGGCATGAAGAAGATCGGTGCGTTCATCCAGGCTGGCCTACTTCGAACCCAGTTGTCATCTTGGCACAGGCAGGCGTGCTCACGCGTTCACTAATCTTGGAAACATATCTCAATCATATCGATTTGATTATGGCGTCGTCGAGGTGAAATCCGCTTGCATCACCGCCGCTCCACCCCGCACCACTCCGCCATCGTGAGCGCGATCACCCGCGTGACGTCGTGCATGCTCTCCAGCCCTACGCTCTCGTCGATGCCGTGGATGCTATCGGCGTCCGGCCCGTAGCAGGTCGCCTGCGTGCCTTGATACAACACGTAGTGCCGGGCGTCCGTCAGGCCTGCCGCGGCGCAATGGCGCAGCGGCGCTCCGGTCAGCGCCTCGTGCGTCGCCGCCACCAGCCGGCCGATCGGCTGGTCCGGCGGGAAGGTGCAGCCATCGGCCATGAACCCCTTGAACTCCACCGCCAGCGCCGCCCCGCGCAGCCGCTCATCCGTTGCAGCGTCCGCCACCAACCGCTCGATGTCCGCGCGCACGGCGTGGCAGCTATGGCCCGGCATCACCCCCACCCGCATACCCAGCCGCGCCCGGGTCGGCACGCTGCTGTTCCACTCACCGCCCGCGACCGTGCCGAGGTTGACGTTGATCGGGTGGTTATCCGCCGCGAACGCCGGGTGCCGCCGTTCGGCGCGGTTCATCTCGAACTCGTAGGCCCGGAATTTCTCGACCAGCACGTAGGCCGCGTCGATCGCGTTCACGCCCGCATGCATCTCCCGCACATGCGTCGGCCGGCCCGTCACCGTCACCCAGGCCCAGACCACGCCGACCTCGGCGATGTACAGCGCAGCGTAGCCCGGGCCGGGCTCGGGGATCAAGCAGGCATCCGGCGCCGGCAGCGCGTGCATGACGGCCAGCGCGCCGTTGCCGGTGCACTCCTCCTCGATGACCGCCGCCATCTGCACCTCCGCCGCCGGCTGCAGCCCGGCGAGGCGCAGCGCCGCGAACGCCGTCACATAGCTGGCGACTCCCGCCTTCATGTCCCCGGCGCCGCGTCCGTACATCCGCCCGTCGCGCACGTGCGGCTCGAACGGCGGCGTGGTCCACAGGTCGGCCGCGCCCTCCGGCACCACGTCGATATGGCCCTGAAGCATCAGGCTGCGCCCGGCGGCGTCGCACGGGCGGTGCACGGCGACCGCGTTGTCGCGCCCGGCGTAGCCGATCAGCGGCGGCGAGAAGCCGGCACACCCCGCAAGGGCCGCCACATCGACCGGCACGCGCCGCGGCGCCAGGCCCAACGCCTCGTACACGCCGGCCATCTCGTCGAGGCACCCGGCTTCGTCCCCGAGCAAGCTGCGATGCCGCACCAGCCGCGAGAGCAGCGACACCGAGTCGTCGCGCAGGCTGTCCACCGCGTCGAGGATGGCGCGGCGCGCGCCCGGGTCGAGCGGGGATGGATCGGGCATTCGAGACTCCTGGCATAAGCAGCGTCGTATCGTAGGATGGAGCCGCCGAGGAACCAAGGAGCGCGCATGCACGCTGCCGCCATCTGGACCGAGGCCGGGCTGCCGCCGTCCGCGCTCGCCCGGCTCACCCTCACCGGCCACGACCCGGTGCTGCCATCCAGCTTCGCCGTCGGCGCCGCCGCCCAGACGGCGATCGGCGTCGCGGGGCTGGCGGCCGCCGAGCTGTGGCGCCTGCGCACCGGCCGGGCGCAGGACATACGGGTAGACATGCGCCATGCCTGCGCCGAGTTCCGCTCCGAACGGCTGCTGCGCGTGGACGGCGCGCCGCCTCCGGACCCCTGGGACCTGATCGCCGGCCTGTATCCCACGTGCGATGGCGGCTGGGTGCGGCTGCATACCAACTTCCCGCATCATCGCGACGGCGTGCTGCGGCTGCTCGGCTGCGGGCATGACCGCGCGGAGGTGGCGCGAGCTCTGTTGGCCTGGGATGCCCTGGCGTTCGAGGCGGCCGCCGCCGACGCCGGGCTGTGCGTGGCGGCGCTGCGCGGCCTCGAGGAGTGGGATGCCCATCCGCAGGGCCAGGCGGTCGCCACCCTGCCGCTCGTGGCGATCAGCCGCATCGGCGACGCGCCCGTGGAGGCGCTGCCCGACGGAGACCGGCCGCTATCCGGCGTGCGGGTGCTGGACCTGACCCGCGTGATCGCCGGGCCGGTCTGCGGGCGGACCCTTGCCGCGCATGGCGCCGACGTTCTGGCCGTCACCGCGCCGCACCTGCCGGGCATCCTCCCCACCGAGATGGACAACAACCGCGGCAAGCTGCGCGCGCAACTCAACCTGCGGAGCGCGGACGGACGGGCGACGCTGGGCGGCTTGCTGCGGGCGGGCGACGTGTTCGTGCAGGGCTACCGGCCCGGCGGGCTGGCCGCACTCGGCTTCGCCCCGGCCGACACCGCTCGGCTGCGGCCCGGCATCGTGCATGTCAGCCTGTCCGCCTACGGCGCCGCGGGCCCCTGGGCCGGGCGGCGCGGGTTCGACAGCCTGGTGCAGACCGCGTCCGGGCTGAACGCGGCGGAGGCGGAGGCGGCCGGGTCGGCGACGCCGCGCC
>JBBSIT010000555.1:0-3854 GCA_038231995.1 Acetobacterales bacterium
CGTAAGATGAGCAGCTACCCGCTGCGACCCCGAACCCCACAGCCGACCACCCGCGTCGACTTCAACGCCGCCATCCGAATCACAAAGTGAACAGTATTGAGGCTAGCCTCGTCTAAGCTCGGCTGACTGAACGCCGCCGTTTCCCCTACTCCCACTCAATCGTCCCGGGCGGCTTGCTCGTGATGTCGTACGTCACCCGGTTGATCCCACGTACCTCGTTGACGATGCGCGTCGCCGTCCGGGTCAGGAACGCCATGTCGAACGGGTAGACCTCCGCCGTCATGCCGTCCACGCTCGTCACGGCGCGCAGCGCGCAGGCGTTGTCGTAGGTGCGGCCGTCGCCCATCACGCCCACGGTGCGGACCGGCAGCAGCACGGCGAAGGCCTGCCAGATCGCGTCATACAGCCCGGCGCTGCGGATCTCCTCCAGGAACACCGCGTCCGCCCGTTGCAGGATCGCGACCCGCTCGCGCGTGACGTCGCCGGGGATGCGGATGGCGAGGCCGGGGCCGGGGAAGGGGTGCCGGCCGACGATGGCCTCCGGCACGCCCAGCTCGCGCCCCAAGGCGCGGACCTCGTCCTTGAACAGCTCGCGCAGCGGCTCCACGAGCTGCATGCGCATCCGTTCGGGCAGGCCACCGACGTTGTGGTGGCTCTTGATGGTGGCGCTCGGCCCGCCATGCGCGCTGATGCTCTCGATCACATCCGGGTAGAGCGTGCCTTGCGCCAGGAAGTCCGCGCCGCCGATCCGCGCCGCCTCCTCCTCGAACACCTCGATGAACGTGCGGCCGATCGCCTTGCGCTTCAGCTCGGGGTCAGTCACGCCGGCGAGGGCGCCGAGGAACAGGTCGGCCGCGTCGCGGTGCACGAGCTTGATATTGAAACGGTCGCGGAAGGTGCGCACCACCTCCTCCGCCTCGCCCAGCCGCAGCAGCCCGCTATCGACGAAGATGCAGGTGAGCTGGTCGCCGATCGCCTCGTGGATCAGCGCGGCGGCGACCGACGAATCGACGCCGCCGGACAGGCCGCAGATCACCCTGCCCCCGCCCACCTGCGCGCGGACGCGCTCGATCTGCGCCTCGCGGAAGCCGCGCATCGACCAGTCGCCCTTGAGGCCTGCGACCCGGTGCGTGAAATTGCGCAGGAGCTGCGCGCCATGCGGCGTGTGCACGACCTCGGGATGGAACTGCACGCCGTAGTAGCGCCGCTCATCGTCCGCTATGGCGGCGAACGGCGAGTTGGCGCTCGCGCCGACCACGCGGAAGCCCGGCGGCAAGCGGGTGACCCGGTCGCCGTGGTTCATCCACACCTGCTCGCGGGCGCCGGGCGCCCAGACGCCGTGGAACAGCTCGCAGTCGTCCGCCACCTCGACGTAGGCCTGGCCGTACTCCTGGTGGTCGGACAGGCTGACCTCGCCGCCGAGCTGGGCGCACATCGCCTGCTGCCCGTAGCAGATGCCCAGCACCGGCAGGCCCGCGTCGAACACGGCCTCCGGCACGCGAGGGCTCTCGTCGCCCATGACGCTCGCCGGACCGCCGGAGAGGATGTAGGCCCGGGCGCCGAAGCCGATCAGCCGGTCGGTCGCCACGTCGGCCGGCATGATCTCGCAGTAGATGCCGCTCTCGCGCAGGCGGCGGGCGATCAGTTGGGTGAACTGGCTGCCGAAGTCCAGGATGAGTACCCGGTCCTGAACCGGAAGGGAGGGAGGGTTCATCCATGCGCTTGCAGCACGGCGGGGCGAAGCCTGCAAGGACTGGCGTGCGCACGCGGGTGTGTGAGTGCGTGGGCGAACTCGGGGCGCCCCAGGCCGCTATGCGTCATGCGCTACACGAAGGGAGTCCGCCATGTCCGCCCATCCGCCGCCTGTTCCGCCCGCCAACCGAAGCGACAAGGGGCCCGGCGAGCCCGAAACAGCGCCCCGGGGCGAGACCGAGGCGCACGGCGCCAAGACCTCCGAGAACCTGAAGGAGAAGGGCCGGGCCGGGAACCTGGAGCAGAACACCCGCAACACCGGCTATCAGCAGGATCGCTAGACATGTCCAGCAAGACCCCGGCGGCGGACCGCTCACATGGCGGCCCCGGCAGCAGTCACGAGGATGCGACAGAGCCCAAGACGGACGAGCCGAAGCGGGCGAGCGGAGGGCACCGTAACGCGCCGCCGCAGCCGAACGCGCCGACCAACACGCGGAGCAGCCAGGTGTCGGGCGGCGGCGGGGAGCGGGAAAACCACCATACGCACGACCCGGCGACGAAGCGGTAAGGGTCGCTCAAGACCGTGTGGGACTCGGCGTGAGCAGCCGCTCGATCGGGTCCCACGCGTAGGCCATCTGCGGCAGAGCCGTGCCCGCGACGTGCGCGACCGACTCCGCCACGGGCCGGCCGCCCAGCCGCTCGTAGAACCAGCGGTTCGGGTTCTCGCGCAGCACCCATAGGAACGCGGTGCGGCACCCGGCCGCCGACAGGTGCGCGGCGCCGGCGCGCATGAGCCGCCGGCCTATGCCCTGGTCGCGCCAGTCGTCCAGCACATAGAGCGTCGCCACCTCGCCCTCCGCGAGCGCCACCCTGGCCTTCCCGACGGTGGCGAAGCCGATCACTCCGCCACGCATCCCGGCCGGCAGGTCTGGCCCGGAGGCGACCGCGACGAACACGCCCTCCCCCGCCCGGATCGCCGCGTCATACTGCGCCGCGTGCCGCACTGTGCTCAGCCCGGCGAGGTAGCTGTCCGGTAGCAGTCCGGCATAGGCGTTGCGCCAGGCCGCGACGTGCACCGTCCCGATCGCCGCGGCGTCGGCCGGCCGCGCCCAGCGGACGCTGATCATGGCGCGCGACGCTCCAGCACGGCGGCGAAGAAGCCGTCCGTCCCGTGCTGCCGCGGGGTCAAGGCGAGGTAGGGACCGATGCAGGGCATGGGCGCCGGCAAGGCCCAGACCTCGGCAAGCGGCAGTACGCGGTAGTCGGGGTGCCGGTGCAGGAAAGCGTCCACCTGAGCCTCGTTCTCCTCGGTCAGCAGGGAGCAGGTCGCATAGATCAGTCGTCCTCCGGCGCGCGCAAGACGGGCCGCGTCGTCTAGGATGGCGGCCTGCTTGGGGACGAGCTCGGCCAGGTCCTCCTCACGTAACCGCGTCCGGGCGTCCGGGTTGCGGCGCCAAGTCCCGGTGCCGGTGCAGGGCGCGTCCACCAGCACGCGGTCGAACGTGCCGGCGCGGCGCTTGAGCCATTTGTCGCCAGGCGCCACCAAATGCCGCTCCGCGTTCTGCACGCCGGCGCGCCGCAGCCGCCGCACCGCGCCCTCCAGCCGCGGCGCGGACACGTCGCAGGCCACGAGCTGCCCGCGGTTCCGCATCAGCATCGCGAGCGCCAGAGTCTTGCCGCCGGCGCCGGCGCACCAATCGACCACGCGCATCTCTGGGCTGGCGGCTACTACGGCGGCGACGAGCTGGCTGCCCTCGTCCTGGATCTCGATCAGACCCGTCTGGAAAGCGGCCCCCGTTGTCACGGCTCGGCGGCCCTCGATGCGGAGCCCCCAGGGCGACAGCGGCGTCGGCGCTGCGTCCAGCCCTTCGGACAGCAGCGCCCCGCGCGCGTCGTCGCGGCTGCCGCGCAGCAGGTTGACGCGGAGGTCGAGCGGCGCCGGGTCGAGCGCGGCGGCCATCTCGGGCACCAGCGCGTCGCCGAACCGGGCGGCGAGATGCGGCAGCACCCAGTCCGGCACGTCGAGCCGTACGGCGTCGGGCATGTCGGGGTGATCGAGAGTGTGGCCTTCCAGCTCGCGGCAGGCGGCCGACTCGGGCTGGATCAGCGGCGCCGGGCCGTACTGGCCGCCGCTGAAGCTCTGGGCGACGCCGGCCGCGGTC
>JBBSIT010000556.1:0-3846 GCA_038231995.1 Acetobacterales bacterium
GCTTGGCGCGGCCCTTGATGGTCACGAACCCGTCGGCACCGATGCTCACGATGTCTCCGGTATCGTACCAGCCCTCCTCCGGCGGCTCGATCACGCCCGGCGCGGTCGCTCGGAGATAGCCGAGCATGACGTTCGGGCCGCGCACATGCAGCCGGCCGCCCTCGTCGATGCCCGCGACCGGCTCGATCCGCGACTCGACGCCGGGCAGCAGGCGGCCGACCGTGCCGGGCCGGTTGTGCATGGGGGTGTTGAGCGCAAGCACCGGCGCTGTCTCGGTCACGCCGTAGCCCTCCAGGATGCGGACGCCGAAGCGGTCGGCATAGAGCCGACGCGTCTCGTCCCGCACCCGCTCCGCGCCGGCGAACACGTAGCGCATGGAGCGGAGGTCGTAGGCATGGGCGAAGCGCGCCCAGCCCGTCAGGAAGGTGTCGGTGCCGAAGGCGATGGTGGCGTCGGTGTCGTAGGCGATCTCGGGCACCACGCGGTAGTGCAGCGGCGAGGGATACAGGAACACGCGGACGCCGTTCAGCACGGGCAGCAGCGTGCCGCCGGTCAGGCCGAAGGAATGGAACATCGGCATGGCGTTCAGCACGCGGTCGGCCGGGCTGAAATCGACCACGGCGGCGACCTGCGCCAGGTTGGCCAGCAGGTTGCGGTGACTGAGCGCCACGCCCTTGGGGGCTCCCTCGGACCCGCTGGTGAACAGGATGACGGCGGGCGCCCCGGGATCGGCGCCACAGCCGGGCAGGCGGCGGGCCAACAGCAGGTCGAGCAGGCCGCGCAACTGGGCGCCGCGGCCGATGCCGGCGCGCACGTCCTCCAGCCAGACCAGGCGCACCGGCCCCTCCATCCGCGCCACGACCGGGCCGAGCCGCGCCTTGTCCACGAAGGCGCGCGAGGTCAGCACGGTGCGGACCCCGGCGGCAGCGCACGCGGCCAGCATCGCGTCCGCACCCGCCGAGAAGTTCAGCATGGCCGGCACGCGGCCGAACGCCTGCAAGGCAAAGAACGCCGCCAGCGCGCCGCACGCATTGGGTAGCATCACCCCGACCGCCTCGCCGGGCGCGGACATCCCCGCGATGCGCCGGCCCAGCACGGCCGAGCCGAGCAGCAGCCGGCGATACGTCATCGGCGCGAAGGCGATGTCCTCGGCGATCTCCGACCCGGTGCCATGCGTCGCCGCCGCGTCCAGCAGCGCCGTGAACAGCGTGCGGGCGAGCGGCCGCGTGACGAACTCCGCCTGCACCAGCAGGTCCTGCACCGCGACGCCCAGCGCGCGGCGGCGCGGGCGGCCCTGCAACGCCGGGTCAACGTCCAGCATGACGGGCGGCAGGACGGTGACGCGCAGCCGGAGGAACCAGCGCCGTCGCAGCTTGCCGCCCATGCGGGAGAACGGCGTGTATTGCAGCCCGTCCAGCCGCACGGGGACGACGAGCGCCCCCGCGCGGTCCGCCACCATGCCGGCGCCGTCATACACCTTCATCAGCCCGCCCGTGCGGGTGATGCGCCCCTCGGGGAAGATCACCAGCCGGCGCCCGGCGCGCACCAGCCGCACCATGTCGCGCGCCGCGTAGGGGTTGGCGGGATCGACTGCCAGGACGTCCACCGGCGCGAGGAACGGCCGCGCCCACCAGCTGCGCGTGATGGCGGTATCGACCGCGAACACCGGGCTGCCCGGCAGGAACGCCGCGATCAGGCAGCCGTCGAGCAGGCTGGTGTGGTTGGCGATGATTACCGCGCGCTGGTCCGCCGGCGGCAGGTGCTCCAGCCCCGACACGTCCACCCCGTGCAGCCTGGCGAAATACCAGCGGAACACGGCGCGCATCACGTCCTGCGGCAGCAGCCGCACGATGAACCCGGCGACCATGAGATTCGCCGCCGCGGCGAGGGCGAGGATGACGGGCGCCGACATGCCCAGCGCCGCGAGCCCGGCGATGACGACCGCGCCCACCACCATGGCGGCCGCGTTGGAGACGTTGTTGGCCGCGATCATGCGGGACCGCGCGGCGGGGTCGCTGCGCTCCTGCATGATGGCGTAGAGCGGCACGGAGAACACGCCGCCGCAGGCCGCCGCCCCGAGCAGGCAGGCGAGCGCCAGCAGCCCGGCCGGCGAGGCCAGCATGGCGCCCGGCGTGTGCCAGTGGGCGGCATCAGGGAGGTTGGCCAGATAAGCGAAGCCCCAGATGAACACCGACAGCAGCGCCGCCGCGAACGGCACGTGCCGGGCCGAGACCTCTCCCTTCAGCAGCCGGCCCACCAGCACGGAGCCGCCGCCGACGCCCACGGCGAAGCAGGTCAGCAGCAGGGTGACGACCTGGTTGTCCGCGTTGAAGTCCTGCTTGGCGAGCACGGGGAACTCGGCCACCATGATCGAGCCCATGGTCCAGAACCAGGACAGCCCGAGGATGGAGAGCCACACGGGGCGGTTGGCGTGCGCGCTCGCCAGCAGCCGTGCCGTCTCGCGCACCACGTTCCAGCCGACGCGCAACCCGGGCGCCGTCGCCGGCGAGGGCGACGAGCACGCCGAGCGCCGCCACTACGGTCGGGCCGGCATGGAGCCCGATCAGCACGCCGCCCAGGATGGTGCCGGCCAGGATGCCGCCGAACGTCCCGGCCTCGATCAGCGCGTTGCCGCGGACCAGCTCCGTCTCGGCCAGCTGGTCGGGCAGGATGCCGTATTTCAGCGGGCCGAAGAACGCCGCCTGCGTGCCCAGGCCGAACAGGGTGGCGAGCAGCAGCGGCAGGCTGCCCAGCAGGAACCCGGCGGCAGCGAGCAGCATCAGCGCCACCTCGCCCAGCTTGGTCAGCCGGATCAGCCGGGACTTGTCATGCTTGTCGGCGAGCTGGCCTGCGACCGAGGAGAACAGCGCGTAGGGCAGGATGAAGATGCCGCCGGAGAGTGCTACCATCGCCGGGCCGCCGCCGGCGGCGCTGAACACGATCAGCACCACGAGGGCGTTCTTGAACAGGTTGTCGTTCAGCGCCCCGAGCGTCTGCGCCAGGAACAGCGGCAGGAAGCGGCGTGTGCGCAGCAGGTTATCGCCCATGGCGTGCTCCGGAGGGTTCAGGCGTGAGGACGGCGAGGCAGGCGGCGGCGATCTCTTCGGCAAGCGCGCCGAGGGGGCGTTGCAGCCGGCCGTAGAGGTGGAAGGTGGCGGCTTGCAGGGGGATGCCGACGACCATGGCGGTGAGGAGCGCCGGGTCGCCGGGCGGGATCTCGCCACGCTGCAGGGCGGCCTCGATCTCGCGCTGCAGGATGGTGACAGGCGTCTCGTCGGCGGTGCCGATGCGGGCGAGCTGGCCGTGCTGGGCGAGCAGCAGGAAGCGGAAGCGCACGGTGTCCTCGTCATGCAGCCGGCAGATCAGCCGCACCATGGCGCGCAGGCGTGCGGCGAACGGGCCGGGGCCTGCAGCGGTCTCGGCGAGCAGGGCGCCGTACTCGGCGTAGCCCTCCGCGAACAACTCGGCGACCAGCGCGTCGCGCGAGGGATAATGCGCGTAGAGGTTGGACGGCTTCATGCCGACCGCGGCGGCGATGTCGCGCCCCGAGACCGCGTCCAGCCCGCGCTCGGCGAACAGCGCGGTGGCGGCGGTGCGGATGCGGTCGCGGGTGGAGACGGAGGGTTGCATGGGCCTACTTGAACGACCGTTCGTTCATGTAGCTGATTGTGAGCTAGCCGTCAAGCGCCGCTTATGGGTGATGCAGGGCAATCGAGTGAACGGCTAAGCGGTTTGTTGGATGAGGGCGGCCAGGTATTCTGTGTTCCACCCGGCTCGCTTGCGTCGGTTTTTCAGGCTGATTTTGGATTTTGCCTGTCGAAGCAGGTTGAGCGCCATGTGCTTGAC
>JBBSIT010000557.1:0-3833 GCA_038231995.1 Acetobacterales bacterium
ACACTAGCTTATTGCATATGCGACCAGCTTTGCCGACCAGACCGAATACGGTCTGGCCGACGTTTTTCTAGTGATCTAATGCAAACGCCTGTTGCACGAGCGTCTGCTGAATCAGATCACCAGAGACTCTCTGGTACTGCGACTCAGCCAACAGGTGGCGAAGCATCCGTTGGCGTCGCATCCGCGACCCCGATCCCGGTGTGATCGATCATTGCAACTCCCAGGCATTTGCGTGTCGGTCATGTCGAACTCCCTTGTCCGGAAATCGTCGGCAAGCTTGTCGGCCGGTCCTAACCGCAGCTACGCGGGCGTCGAACCGAAGCCCCAGGTAACGCCGTGGGGGTCCTTCACCATGCCGTAGCGGTCGCCCCAGAACTGGAGCGCCATCGGCATCAGCACGGTACAGCCGGCCGCGACGGCCCGGTCGAACCAGCGGTCGGCGTCATCGACGTGGAGATGCAGGTTGAAGGCCTGGGGAGCGACGGCCGGGTGGCCGTGCTCGGGCATCGGGTCCATCAGCATGACTGAGCCGCCGTTGACGTCGATGCGAGCGTTCATAATGCGACCGTCCTCCATCTTGGCCCGCTCGCCGAACTCCTCAGCGCCGAGCGCGCGCTTGTAGAAATCGATCGCGGTGGCCGCACCGTCGAGCATCAGGTAGGGGACCACGCCACCGTTCAGGGGCGGGGCGGCCTCGGTTGCCTTGGTCGAAGTGGCATCGGACATCTCAGGGTCTCCAATTCAGGTTGCAATGATCGCCAGCCTTGTCATCAACCCAGTAGCGCCGGGTTGACATGGAAGGTTGATATCAACGTAAATGCAGTGTGTCAAAGGCGCCGCCGGTCCCTCACGGGACCACCCTCTTCGTCCGCGACCATTGCCTGTGCCTCCACGCGCAGCGGGCGGCGCGGGCGCTGGCGCGGCGCTTCGACGAGGCGCTGCGGCCGATTGGGCTGACCAGCGGTCAGTTCTCGCTGCTGATCTCCCTCAATCGGCCGACTCAGCCCTCGATCGGCTCGGTCGCCGCGCTCCTAGCAATGGACCGCACCACGCTGACCACCAATCTGAAGCCGCTGGAGCGCAGGGGCCTTGTGGTGATCGAGCACGATCCGACCGATCGGCGTGGCAGGCTGCTCACCCTGACTGAGGCAGGCCAGAAACTGCTGCAAGCCGCCGTGCCGATCTGGGAGCGTACGAATGAGGAGACCGAGCGGCTCCTGGCGAAGCTGGATGCCGAAGCCTTGCGCGACGGTTTGCGAGCGCTGTCATGACGCTGGTGCTGGGAACACAATGGAACCGAATGATGGCCGGTTCCAGCAACGAAAAGTCCGCACCGGATGCCGAGCTTCCGCGCCTTCATATGCTGAATACGCGATAGCCCGAGAAAGAATGGACCGCATCCATCGGCGCGATCCATGGCGTTCCAGGGGAAGCAGCACTAGTGAACTCTCAAGCGGCCTCTGAGCCGCACAATTCGGTTTGATCAACGGCGAAAGCCTGTAACGTCCAATCCGAGTGGTCCCGGCGGGGCCGCGTGGGGCGAAAAATGCTTCTCAGGGGCAAGGTCTGCGTTGTCACCGGCGGCGCGTCGCGGCGCGGGCTGGGACTCGCGGCCGCTCGGCTGTTCGCCGAGGATGGCGCTGCCGTGGCCATCCTCGACGGCGCCGGCGCGGAGGCGGCGGCGTGCGGCCTGCCGGGCGAGGGGCATTTCGGGCTCGCCTGCGACGTGACGCACAAGCCGGCCTGCGAGCGGGCTGCCGCCGAGGTGCTTGCCCGGCAGGGGCAGATGGACGTCCTGGTCAACAACGCCGGGATCACCTCGCCGGAGCGGGTGATGGAGGTGATGCCGGGCAGCTACGACCGGATGATGGACGTGAACCTGCGCGGGACGGTGCACATGACGCAGGCCGTCGTGCCGGCGATGCAGGCGCGGCGGGCGGGCTCGGTGGTCAACATGTCGTCCGTCTCGGCCCAGCGCGGCGGCGGGGTGTTCGACGGCTCGCACTACGCGGCGGCCAAGGCCGGCATCCTGGGATACACCAAGGCCTGCGCACGCGAGCTGGCGCCGCACGGCATACGGTGCAACGCGGTCTGCCCGTCGATGATCGACACCGACATCACCGGCGGCGCGCTCACGCCCGAGCGGCTGGCGGCGGTCATGGCGGCGGTTCCGATGGGCCGGATGGGCCGGGCCGAGGAGGTCGCGGGCTGCTGCCTGTTGCTCGCGTCGGACCTGTCGTCCTACGTCACCGGCAGCGAGATCGACGTCAACGGCGGCAGCCATATCCATTGAGGGGCAGTCGAGCTGCGTGCCGGCCTGCACCGTGGCGGCCGCCGTGCGCCGGGCCATCGCAAGACAGGAGGGAACGACTTGAGCCTGCATCGAATGCTTCAGGAGCGCCAGGCCGCCGGCCGGCCCGTGACGGTCGGGCTGATCGGCGCGGGGAAGTTCGGCGCCATGTTCATGGCGCAGGTGCGCACGACGGAGGGGATGCACCTCGTCGCGGTCGTGGACCTGAACCTGCCGAGGGCGCATTCGCAGCTCGCGACGGCCGGGTGGAGCGCGGAGCAGTACTCCGCGGCGTCGTTCGATGAGGCGCTGCGGACCCGGGGCACGTTCATCACGGACGACGCTGGCGCGGTGGTGGCGCATCCCGGCGTCGAGGTCGTGGTGGAGGCGACGGGCGACCCGCGCACCGGCATCCGGCTGTGCCTGGTGGCGATCGAGCACGGCAAGCACATCGTGATGGTCAACGTGGAGGCGGACGCGCTGGCCGGGCCGTTGCTGGCGCGCAAGGCGCGGGAGGCGGGGGTGGTTTACAGCCTCGCCTGGGGCGACCAACCCGCGCTCATCTGCGAGCACGTCGATTGGGCGCGCTCCTGCGGCTTCCGCGTCGTGTCGGCTGGGAAGGGCACGCGATATCATCCGAGCTACCACCAATCGACGCCCGACACGGTGTGGGACATCCTCGACGCCTACATCAAGATCGACGACCGCAGCTCGATCAATCCCAAGATGTTCAACAGCTTCATCGACGGCACGAAGTCCGGCATCGAGATGACGGCGGTGTGCAACGCGACGGGGCTCGTGCCGCAATCCGATGGCCTGAGCTTCCCGCCGGCGACGCGGTTCGAGCACGCCGAGGTGTGCAAGCCGCGCAGCGCGGGCGGCGTGCTGGAGAAGGCGGGGGTGACGGAGGTGACGTCCTCGGTGCGGCGCGACGGCAGCGACGTGCCGAACAGCCTGGTGATGGGCACCTACGTCGTGTTCGAGGCGGATAGCGACTACGCGCGGCGCTGCTTCCGCGAGTACAGCCTGCTGTCGGACAGCAGCGGCCGGTATGCGGCGCTGTACCGGCCGATCCACATGATCGGGCTTGAGCTGGGCATCTCCATCGCCTCGGCGGCGCTGCGGCGGGAGCCGACGGGGGCGCCGACCTGCTTCAACTCCGACGTGGTAGCCACCGCCAAGCGCGACCTCAAGGCGGGCGAGGTGCTGGACGGGGAGGGCGGCTTCTGCGTCTGGGGCAAGCAGACGCCGGCGGAGGCGTCGGTCGAGGAAGGCTATCTGCCGCTCGGCCTCGCCCACGGCGTGCGGCTCAAGACCGACGTGAAGCTGGGCGGCCGGGTCAAGTGGAGCGACGTGGCCTACGACCCGGACGACCTCGCGGTCCGCACCCGGCGCGAGATGGAGGCGGCGTTCGCGCGACCCAACACCAACTAACCCGGCTGCAAGTCCATCTCCGGGACCCACGCGCCGGGCGGGCGGGTCAGCATGAACAGCACCGCCTGCGCCACCTCGGCCGGATCGAGGAAACGCTCTCCCCGCGCCC
>JBBSIT010000558.1:0-3810 GCA_038231995.1 Acetobacterales bacterium
CGCAGCGGCCGAGGGCGGCCCGAAAGCGGAGTCCCGCGAGCCGGAATATGCCGTCCGCGCCGACAACGGCCTGCGTCATGCCATGCCGCCCCCGCCGCTATGCGACGTCAGCCAGCTCTGCCCGGCGGCAGCGTAAGCGCCCCGGCCGCGCTGGTCCTCCGCCGGGCCGCCGAGGAAGTCGGGGATGGTGGTCGCGAGCGTGAGATAGCTGCCGTCCTGCACCGGGTCGCCCGGCGTCACCGGCGCCATCGGCGCCTCGGCGTTCAGCGGCATGCCCTCCGGATTGGACGGCCGGGAGAGGTCGGGTCCCATGTGGAACAGCTCCTCGATGAAGCTCATGATTATCGCCCCGGCGACGCCTACGGGACCGCCGACGATGCCCGCCCCCAGAATGCGGATCGGCGTCGGGATGGTCTCGCCCGTCATGGCCCGGTTGATCATGCCCACCCCCGGCAAGTGGTGCAGCGGATTGAGCGAGGCCAACACCTTGTCGAACGGCACGTCGATCGGCTCGGGCCAGGGCTGATCGGGTCCGATCGGCCCCCCGCCGTCAGGGGGCACGGCGCCGGGTGCGCGGAATTGGGCGAGACCTTCGAGCATGCTCGGACTTTCGCAAATGTTGCGGCGGCTGCAAGCGCCAGGGTAGTTGCTGGGATAGTAGCAAGCGCCGTGCCAAACGCCCCGGCACACTATCCGAGCAGATGCCCGAAGCGCCGCGCCTTGGTCGCGAGATAATGGTCGTTCACCCCGTTGCCCGGCACCACCAGCGCCTCGCGCGCCACCACGTCGATGCCGCAGGCGAGCAGGCCCGCCATCTTGTCCGGGTTGTTGGTCAGCAGCCGGATGCGTGGGATGCGCAACTGCTCCAGCATCGCGGCGGCGACCAGGAAGCTGCGCTCGTCCGCCTCCCAGCCCAGCGCGCGGTTGGCGTCCAGCGTGTCGAGCCCGCGGTCCTGCAGCGCGTAGGCGCGCAGCTTGTTCACCAGCCCGATGCCGCGGCCCTCCTGGGCGAGATAGAGCACCGCGCCGGCGCCCTCCTGCGCCATGCGCCGCAGCGCCGTGCGGAGCTGCGGCCCGCAGTCGCAGCGCAGGCTGCCGAGCAGGTCCCCCGTGAAGCACTCGGAATGCACCCGCACCAGCGGCGCCCGGCCGCCGGGCTCCGCGTCCTCGGGACGGCCGACGAGGATGGCCAAGTGCTCGGCCCCGCCATCGCCCGCGCGGAATACGACGACGCGGGTGTCCGGCGAGTCCTCCGTCGGCACGTGCGCTTCCGCCACGCGCTGCAGGTTGGCGGCGGCGCGGGCGGGGTAGGCGAGCACGTCCGCAGTTGTGACGCTGAGCAGGCCCAGCGCCGGGGCGCCGGGGCGGGCAGGGGCCGCGAGGACGGCGGGCAGCAGCCGCGCCACCTTCGCCAGCGCCAGGGCGGCGGGCGCCACGGACGGGGGCGGCACAGCCTCCAGCGCCCCGGACAAGGCCTGGTCCGCCGTAGGGTCGGCCAGGCCGCGGAGCAGGTCCGGATCGAGCAGCGCCGTAGTGCGCAGCGCCACCGCCGCGTCGGGCTCCAACGGCCGCCGCAACAGCGCCGCCGCCCGCACCGCCGTCAGCAGCAGCACGGGCGGCCCGGCGGCGAGGGCGGCCAGGTCAGCCAGTCCGCCCGCGCCGGCATTCTCGGCGGCCAGCACGACCGCCGACTGCCCCAACCCATCCTGCAGGAGCACGGGCGTGCCGCGGCGCAATTCCGCGGCCGCGCGATGCACGGCGCGGAGCTGGTGCGAGGCCGAGTCGGGGCTGGCCGGCAGCTCTGCAGGGGTGTCATGGACCTGGTGCATCAGGCTCACGGCTTATGCCGCCCCCGCGCCGCTTGCCAGCCCTATCTGACCGGATTCCGCGGCAAAGCGCCTTTCGTCGCTCTCCAGGGAACTTCATGACGGCTACGGACGATTAATCCGTGATGGGCCTCCTTTCACGAATGCGTTGCCAATGTTAAGCTCGCGTGATCGTGTGTTTGCCAGCGCCGGGCGAGTTGTTTGGGCGAAGCCGTCGTGCCTTGGGCCTGCAATGCCCCGGTCCTTCCACCGGGGCAATCACCTGATCTCCTCCTTTCGGGTGAGCTTCCATGCGCAACGGTGACCACCCGCCGGGGCCAGAGCTTCTTGAGGGATTCGAATAATGCCGGGCGAGCGCCCTATTCTCATAGTTGATGACGACGCGACCTTGTGCGAGATGCTGGCGGAGCAGCTGCAGGTGGATGGCGAGTTCGCCGTCACAGAGGCGGCGACCATCAGCGATGCCGAGAGCCGGATACTGGCTCAGGATGCGCGGTTCGACGCGTTGATCCTCGACGTCGGCTTGCCCGACGGGGATGGCCGGGACCTCTGCGCCGAAGTGCGCCGCCGGGGCCTGCGCATGCCGATCATCATGCTGACCGGCTCGGACGAGGAGGCCGATGTGGTCCGCGGCCTCGACGCCGGCGCCAACGACTACATCGCCAAGCCGTTCCGCCTCGCGGAGCTGCTGGCCCGGTTGCGCGCGCAGCTTCGCATCTTCGAGAACAGCGAGGATGCGGTCTTCACCATCGGGCCGTACACCGTCCGTCCCTCGGCCAAGCTGCTGCAGGAGCCCATCAAGAACCGGCGCATCCGCCTCACGGAGAAGGAGGCGTCGATCCTGAAGTTCCTGTATCGCGCCGGCACCCGGCCCGTGGCGCGGCAGGTCCTGCTCAACGAGGTGTGGGGCTACAACGCCGCCGTGACGACCCATACTCTGGAGACGCACATCTACCGTCTCCGCCAGAAGATCGAGCCGGACCCGGGCAACGCCCGCCTGCTCGTCACCGAAGGCGGCGGCTACCGGCTCGACCCGCAGGGGGTCGCACCGGTCGCCTAAACCTCAACCTCGATGCAGACCGGCACGTGGTCGCTGGTCTGCGTCCAGTCGCGCGCGTCGGCCAGCACGGTGCAGGACCGGAGCCCGCCCATCAGGTCCGGCGTGACCCATGCATGGTCCAGCCGGCGCCCGCGGTTGCTCGCGCGCCAGTCCCGGTTGCGGTAGCTCCACCAGGTGTAAAGCTTCTGGTCCGCCGGCACGAAGTGCCGCATCGCGTCCACGAACCCGGCCGCCAGCCAGTGCCGCATCGCCTCCACCTCGACCGCGGTGTGGCTCACCACGTCCTGCATCTGCCGGTGGCTCCAAACGTCGTGCTCCATAGGAGCGATGTTGAGGTCGCCGACCAGCACGCAGCGCTGCAGGCGGCGGGCGGCGAACCAGTGCGTCGCCTCGGCCACGAAATCCAGCTTGTGCGCGAATTTCGGGTTCGCCGCGCGGTCCGGGATGTCGCCGCCCGCCGGTACGTAGAAATCGTGCAACTCGACCGGGCCGGACGGCGCATACAGCCGGACGGCGAGGTGCCGGCAGTCGCCGCGCTCGCACCAGTCCGGCGCCGGGTCGGCCTCGAGCGGCAGGCGCGAGAGGACCGCGACGCCGTTGTAGCCCTTCATGCCGCGGCGGACGACATGGGGATAGCCGAGCCGGCCCGGCGCCGCGTCGGGGAACAGCTCGTCCGGGACCTTGGTCTCCTGCAGGCAGATCACGTCGGGGTTCAAGCTGTCCACCAGGCGTTCGAGCAGGCCCAGCCGCAGGCGGAGCGAGTTGATGTTCCAGGTGGCGATGCGGAGCGCGGTCATGCCCGATGCCATCGCCCAAGCTGAGCCTTATGGCAAGCGTGCTTGATTTACCGGGCTTTTCGTCTAGTTTCCCCGACAAATCTGAGGGGAGAGACGGACATGTTCCGCAGGACGATGCTGGCCGCCG
>JBBSIT010000559.1:0-3808 GCA_038231995.1 Acetobacterales bacterium
GCCCGCGTCTGACCCCAGCGCTCACGATCAACTCGTAACATCAGTTCTGACGACACCTTCACCAGAAAGCCGCCATATGGGAATGACCGCCGTGCAGCCAAGCACAACAACTATGGGTCTCGAACTGGACGCAGTTTAGCTGCAGGCTGGCATGTTCCGCCACTGCGCCCTATCGTGTAATGGCGTCCCATGCCCCGCGGCGACCTGTTTCCCGAGATCGGCCCGTTCGAGACCGGCTACATGCCGTTGTCCGGCGGACACGTGATGTACTGGGAGCAGATCGGCCTTCCCCGCGGCCATCCCGTCCTGTTCCTGCACGGCGGACCCGGCGCCGGCGCCGGCGCGGTGCACCGCCGTTTCTTCGACCCGGGCTTCTGGCGCGTCGTCATCTTCGACCAGCGCGGCGCCGGGCGGTCGCGCCCGCTGGGCAGCCTGCACCAGAACACGACGCCTGACCTGGTGGCCGACATCGAGGCGCTGCGGCGCCATCTCGGCATCGAGCGCTGGCTGCTGTTCGGCGGAAGCTGGGGTTCCACCCTGGCGCTCGCCTATGCCCAGACGCATCCGGACCGCGTGCGCGGCCTGGTGCTGCGCGGCGTGTTCCTGGGCCGCCGGGTCGAGGTGGACTGGTTCCTCGACGGCCTGGCCGCCATCTTCCCCGACGCGCACGCGGCCTTCACCTCCTTCCTGCCGGAGGAGGAGCGGCATGACGTGCTGGGCGGATATCTGCGTCGGCTGACGCACCCGGACCCACTCGTGCACATGCCGGCGGCCCGCGCCTGGTCGGTGTATGAAGGCTCGTGCAGCACGCTGCTGCCCAGCCCGGACACCGTGGCGAGCTTCGCGCAGGACCGGACGGCGCTGGGCCTAGCCCGGATCGAGGCGCACTACTTCGCGCATGACCTGTTCCTGCCGCCGGGGGGGCTGCTGGGCGGCATGCACCGCATCGGCCACCTGCCGGGCGAGATCGTGCAGGGCCGCTACGACATGGTGTGCCCGGCGCGCACCGCGTTCGAGCTGGCCGCCGCCTGGCCGCAGGCGCGGCTGACCGTGGTGCCGGACGCCGGGCACTCGGCGCTTGAGCCGGGCGTGCGGCGCGCGCTGGTGTCCGCGGTGGAGCGGTTCCGCTCGGTGCGCTGACGGAAGATTGCGCTCGGGATCAAACGCCGCGCGGATTGCTGCGTTGTGTACGGTACTGGCCGGAAATCCACGGCTTGTCGTCACCCACCTAGGAGCACCCGATGAACAGCCTCGCCCGCATGGGCTTCGCCCTGGCCCTGCTGCCCGCCGTCGCGGCCTGCACGCCCAACCGCGTGAACCCAATGGCCGCGACCATCCCGCAGCCCGTGCCGCCGACCGCCAGCGTCAGCGCGGCCGACACGCAGTTCGCCATCCAGGCGGCGCAGAGCGACATGTTCGAGGTGCAGTCCTCGCAGATGGCGCTGCAGAAGGCGCGCAACCCGGCCATCCGCCAGTATGCCCAGCGCATGATCGACTATCATACCATGACCACGCGGCAGCTGCAGCAGCTCGCCGCCGCCAAGAGCATGAACCTGCCGATGGCGCTGGAGCCGCAGCAGCAGCAGGTCCTGGCGAACCTCGAGTCCGCCTCGCCGGGCGCCAGCTTCGAGCGCCAGTACCTCGCCGGCCAGGTCTCGGGTCACGAGGCCGCCGCCGGCACCTTCCAGTCGGAGATCGCCAGCGGCCTCGATCCGGAGCTGAAGGCCTTCGCGCAGCAGGGCCTGCCGGAGATCGAGCGGCACCTGGCCGACGCCCGCCGCCTGCGCGGCCGCCGCTGACGGCATCGGCTGGAGGCGCGCAGCGCCTCCAGCCGACCCGCTTCAGGCGCCGCGGTTGCGCCGCCGCGGACCCGCCAGGCCGAGGCCGATCTTCCCCACGGCCAGCAGCGCCATGCTGGCCGGCTCGGGCACCGCGGCCCGCGCGACCGGCTCGCCGTAGAGGAAGTCGTCCATCGCCACGAGGTCGAGATTGCCGGTCTCGCTCGGCCCGAGGGCTGCGTTGCCGTTGGTGACGCGTACGCGCGAGACGATCGCGCTGCCGTAGTCCGCCCCGAGGAACGACAGGCTCCCGTTCGCTGTCTGGCCTGGCGGCACGAACAGCGTATCGAGCAGCACGTTGTTGGCATCGTAGAAGGCGAGGCTTGTGATGCCGGCGAGGTCCACGTCCGTGAACACGGAGCCGAAGCCGCGGGTCAGCGCCGCCGTGCTGCTGCCCGGCACGAAGAAGTTGACGTCCACGATGTTGCTGCCGATCGCAGTGAACAGCTTCTGCGCCGAGAAGGTCTGGAACAGGCTGGAGTAGCTGGCGTTGATGTTGCCGAACTCGACCGGCGCGCTGGACGGATTGCTGGCGTTGGCGCTGACCTGGAAGCCGCTCCCAGGCGTGCTGAACACGGCCCCGCGCGGCGAGGTCGTGTTGAAGAAGGTGCCCGGGAGGGCGTTCGGCGCCGCGAACGTGTCCGGCACCCCATCCCAGTTGATCTCGCGCCGGCCGCTGCCGAAGGAACCCGCGACGTTGAGGTTGAGCGTGCCGAGGCCGGTGCGGAAGTTATCCACCGCGGTCTGGATGCCGGCCGGGTTGCTGCCCGACGCGGAAAACGTGATCGGCGCCGCCAGGGCGACCGGACCGATCAGCACCGGCAGCGCGAGCGCCGCAGCGGTGACATGAACTCTCGTTGCCAACATAGGTGGCTCCTCCTCAATGAGGGTTGCATCCTGCGGCGTCATGGCAAGCCCGCCCACGCCCGGGTTCGCAACCAGTGATGATGCCAGTCGTCTTCTCGAAAGCCGAATAGCCGGGCTGGATGAACGCAGCCACGGTTTCGTTGCGATACCACACCGTCCTCGGGCCAAAGAAGGTTTCATTTGTGTCCTGTCCTTGCCGCTTCGTGCATGGTTGCATACCGAAAATTTGGAGGCGCGCATGAAGGTCGGGGTTGTCGGGCTGGGGTCGATGGGGATGGGCGCCGCGTTGAACCTCGCCGCCGCCGGCCACGACGTCGCGGGCTGCGAGCCCAGGCGGGACGTCTGGCCGGAGCTGGAGGCAGCCGGCGGCGCTTGCGTCGCTTCGGCCGCCGAGCTGCCGGAGGGCCTCGACGCCCTCGTCGTCTTCGTCGTCAACGCGGCCCAGGCTGCCGACGTGCTGGACGCCGCCCTGCCCCGCGTGGCGCCCGGCGGCGTCGTGCTGTGCTGCACGACGGTGGCGCCTGACGCCGCACGCAGCCTCGCGCAGCGCGTGGAGGCGGAGGGCCGGCTCTATCTCGACGCCCCGGTGTCCGGCGGCGCCGTGGGCGCGCGGGCGGGCAAGATGACGGTCATGGCCAGCGGCAGCCCAGCGGCGTTCGACCGCGCCGGCCCGGTGCTGGACGCCATGGCCGGCAAGGTCTGGCGGCTCGGCGACGCGCCCGGCGTGGGCAGCACGGTCAAGATGGTCAACCAGCTCCTGGCCGGCGTGCACATCGCCGTCGCGGCCGAGGCATTGGCGCTCGGCATCCGCGCCGGCGCCGACCCGCGGACCTTGTACGACGTCATCTCCACCTCGGCCGGCAATTCCTGGATGTGGGGCGACCGGGTGCCGCATATCCTCGACGGCGACGACACGCCGCGCTCGTCCGTCAACATCTTCGTCAAGGACCTCGGCATCGTGCTGGACCAGGCGCGCGGGCTCACCTTCCCGCTGCCGATGGCGTCGGCCGCGCATCAGTTGTTCATCGCGGCGTCGGCCGCCGGGTATGGCGGGCGCGACGACGCATTCGTGATCCGGGTATGGGAGGCGCTGGGCATCGAGC
>JBBSIT010000560.1:0-3805 GCA_038231995.1 Acetobacterales bacterium
CTGGCGACCTCGACGGCCGAGGCACGGACCTTGCTGGAGGCGGCACATCGCGCCGGGCTGCGCGTCGGCTCCGCCCCCGACACCTTCCTCGGCGGCGCGCACCAGACGGCGCGCAAGCTGTTGGATGACGGCGCGATCGGCCGGCCGCTGTCCGGCGCCGCGTTCATGATGAACCACGGGCACGAGCACTGGCACCCTGACCCGGCGTTCTACTACGCGGCGGGCGGCGGCCCGATGCTGGACATGGGGCCGTATTACCTGACCAACCTGGTGAACCTGCTCGGCCCCGTGGCCAGCGTCATCGGCGTGGCGGCCGAGGGCTACGCCGAGCGCACGGTCGGCAGCGAGGCGCGGCGGGGCGAGGTGATGCCCGTGTCGGTCGCGACGCATGTCGCCGGGCTGCTGAGCTTCGCGGGCGGCGCGGTTGTGTCCATCGCGACCAGCTTCGACGTCTGGCAGCACCGGCATGGCAACATGGAGCTGTACGGCACGGAGGGGTCCATGGTCGTGCCCGACCCGAACCGCTTCGGCGGCACGGTCTCGGTGGCCAGGCGCCGCGAGCCGTGGGCCGACGCGCCGCTATCGCACGGCTTCGCCGACGGCAACCTCCGCATCCTGGGCCTGGCCGATCTCGCCCGCGCCATCCGCACCGGCCGCCCGCATCGCTGCGACGGCCGGCTCGCCTATCACGTGCTGGAGGTGATGGAGGCGTTCCAACGCTCGAGCGACGAGGGGAGGGCGGTCGCGATCGAGAGCCGCTGCGAGCGGCCGGCGCCGCTGCCGGCGCGGTCGGCGCTGGGCGAGTTGGATTGAGGTTTTACGCGAGTTCGGAGGACGCACGATGAAACAGGCTTTGATCGTCTGGGGCGGCTGGGCCGGGCATCAGCCCGAGGAATGCGCCGAGGTGGTGGGGCGCATGCTGCGCGAGAACGGGTTCGACGTGGTGGTCGAGAACACGACGGAGGCCTTCACCGACCCGAAGCTGCGCGAGCTCAGCCTGATCGTGCCGATCGTGACCATGTCCATGATCGAGAAGGAGGAGATCGACAACCTCAGCGCCGCCGTCCAGTCGGGCGTCGGGCTCGCCGGCTTCCATGGCGGCATGGGCGACAGCTTCCGCAACGAGGTGAAGTACCAGTTCATGGTCGGCGGCCAGTGGGTCGCCCATCCCGGCAACATCATCGACTACACGGTGCAGGTCACGGAACCGGATGACCCGATCATGGCCGGCATCGACGAGTTCCCCTACCGGTCCGAGCAGTACTACATGCACGTGGACCCGAACAACGAGGTGCTGGCGACCACCACCTTCACCGGCGAGCATTGCGGTTGGATCGCGGGCCACGTGATGCCCGTGGTCTGGAAGCGCCGGCATGGGGCCGGGCGCGTGTTCTACAGCTCGCTGGGCCACCACGCGACGGAGTTCGCCGTGCCGCAGATGGCTACCATCCTGTGGCGCGGGATGCGGTGGGCGGCGCGATAGGGCTCATTCTCGATCGGGGCGACGCGAGTTTTCGAGGTGTTCACTTTAAAGTGAGGACTTGCTCCCGCCACGTCCGGCTCGATCTCCGCGTGCTATCGCCTTGATCTCCCCTTCGAAGGATGCCCCGGTGCGAACGCTCCCCATTGCCTGCAGCATGATACTCGGCCTCGCGGTAGCCGGCTGCGCGCCACCGCAGACCGTCAGCTCCGACAGCGGCGCCGGCAGCCCCAACCCCGGCACCTCCGGCACCGGCACCGCCAGTTCCAGCACCGGCAGCATGGCTTACCCGCAGCCGCGCATGTCGGGCGAGTTCCAGCGGTCGTCGCCGACTGGCAGCGACACGGGAAGCATGGCCTACCCGACCGGGGTGCGTCAGGGCCAGACGGTGCCGGCGGTGCAGGATTCCGTCGGGTCCGATACTGGCAGCATGGCCTATCCCACGCCCCAGCCGGCTGGCAGGATCCGGCGGAGCACGATGAGATAGGGTGCCGCCGCCCGCCGCTCCTCCCCGGAGCGGCGGGCCTCTCACACGCACGAGCAGCTTGGCGTCGGCGTTATGCGAGCGGGTCGCGCGCGGCCTGCCTGACCGGCGCTGACAGTGCTCCGGCGCTGACAGTGCTATGGAGATTAGCCGCATGAGAGACGTCGCGTTGGCCGTGGCTGCCCTGCTTGCCATGCCGGTCCTCGCCGCGGCGGCGGACGTGCCGGCGGCTTGCCCGCCCTACCCGGTCCGCGTCGTGCGCTCGGCCGGCGGGGTGATAGACCATCTCGGCGCCGCGCCCGGCATCCCCGAGCTGTGCCACATGCGGCGCAGCGACGGCGAGAGCGACTTCTACTTCGGCGTCTGGCGCTCGGACTGGCCGGGCGCCGGGCAGGCCTACCCCGCGCTCCACGCCGCGATCTACGGCCCGCAGGGAACGCGGATGAGCTTCGTAACCCGCTCCGTCCCGGGGCTGCAGTGGAACGACAGCATCGCCAACGAGGGGGTCGAGACCGTCACCGTCGGAGGGGTCACCCACCCTGCGCTGCGCATCGCGCACGAGCGCGAGGGCATCGAGGGCAACACCTACCACTCCATCGTCACGCAGTGGCGGGACCTGGCGACCGGGATGATCCTCAGGACGTATGAGAACCAGATCTCGGGCCAGTCCTATGGCCCGGATACGACCTGGCACGCGACTCGGGTCGAGCGCCTGCGCTGAGGGCGCCCGCCCGAGCTGGGTAGGCCTGCTTTAGAACGGCGAGTCCGGGAAGTAGTGCGCCTTGGCGTTCTCCGGCGTCACCAGCACCGCCTCGATGATCGTCTGCTTCGCGATCGGCGCCTTGTCCACCAGATGCGCCGCGGTCAGGTCCATCGCTTGCTCGATCATGCCCGGCGGGTAGGTCACGTCCACCGGCACGAGCCGGTCGTGGTCCATGACGCGCTTGACCATCTCCTTCATGCCGGCGCCGCCGACGACGAACATCTGGTCCTCGCGCCCGGCCTGGCGCACCGCCTCGATCACGCCGATGGCGATGTCGTCGTCCTGCGCCCAGACCGCGTCGATCTTGGGGAAGCGCTGCAGGAAGTCCTGCATGACCCGGAAGCCGTCATCGCGGTTCCAGTTGGCGAACTGCATCGCAAGGATATTGATGCCGCTGCCCTCGATCGCTTTCTGGAACGCCTCGACTCGCTGCGTGTCGATCACGGTCGGGATGCCGCGCAGCACCACGATTTGCCCACCTTGGGGAAAGCGCTGCTTGAAGTACTGGCCCGCGACCTCGCCGAACCGCGTGTTGTCGCCGGCCACGTAGGCGTCCTGGATCGCCGGGTCGGTCAGGCCGCGATCGACCACGGTGATGAACACGCCGGCCTGCTTGACCTGGCGCACCGGGTCGGTCAGCGGCGCGGACTCGAAGGGCAGCACCACCAGGCCGTTGATCTGCCGGACGGACACCAGGTCCTCCAAGTCGTTCGCCTGGCGCGCCGCGTCGCGCGCCGTCACCAGGATGATCTCCAGTTTCGGGTACTTCGCCTGCAATCGCTTCTGCGCCTGCTGCGCGTGCCAGTTCAGCCCGGCTGCCCAGCCATGCGTCGCGGCGGGAATGGAGACGCCCATCCGCACCTTCGACTGGGCCGTGGCGAACATCGGCGCCATCAGCGCGGCGGCGGTTCCGGCCAGTATTGTCCTGCGCTTCATCCCCGTTCCTTCCTTGATTACCGCCGCGTCCCGTCCCGCTGGAGCAGCACGGCGGCGATGATGATGGCGCCCTGGATCGCGCCGTTCAGGTACACGCTGATCGCTCCCGTCAGGTTCAGGATATTGTCGATCAGCGTCAGCA
>JBBSIT010000561.1:0-3801 GCA_038231995.1 Acetobacterales bacterium
CACCTTCACGTTCGATTTCTCGGCCGACGCCCCCGGCGACCCGTTCGACCCTGCCTACGCCGCGTTCCAGATGTCGCTTTACGAAGCGGTGACCGGCCGCTCCTACGCGGTGCAGAACGAGCGGACGCTCTTTCTGGTCGACAACTACGAGCACCGGCCGTTCCCATTCTACCTGCAAAGCCCGGTCACCGCGGGCAACCACCTGCTCGCGATCGGTTTCCTGCTGCGCGCCATGGCGCTTGCGCCAGGCGCCCGGGTGCTGGAATTCGGACCGGGTTGGGGCAACACGACGATCGCGCTCGCGCAGCTCGGCATGCAGGTGACGGCGGTGGATTTG
The DNA here is from genome assembly GCA_038231995.1 of Acetobacterales bacterium. Lineage (GTDB taxonomy): Bacteria > Pseudomonadota > Alphaproteobacteria > Acetobacterales > Acetobacteraceae > JBBSIT01. The sequence continues at coordinate 338 of JBBSIT010000561.1, forward strand.
GAGCCGAACTTCTGCGAGGTCATCCGTCGCCGGGCGGCGCGTCACAACGTCGCGATTGAGGTGATCGAGGCGGATTTCTTTTGGGCCGAGCAGGTGGCCGAGCCGTTCGATGCCGTCCTGTTCTTCGAGTGCTTCCACCATTGCGCCGATCATATGCGGCTGCTGCGCGCGCTGCGCCGGGCGGTGAAGCCGGAAGGCCGGGTGTATTTCGCGGCCGAGCCGATCCTGCCTGGTTTCGCGATCCCCTGGGGTGTGCGAAACGACGGCCAATCGTTGTGGGCGATGCGCAACTTCGGCTGGCTCGAATTGGGCTTCCGCGATTCCTATTTCCGTGCGGCCCTCGCGCGCACCGGCTGGCGCGCCGAGCAGAGAGTGAGTGCCGACCTGGGCGGGGCGAGCGTCTGGATCGCGCATCAAGCCCCCGTCGATGAGGGTGCAATCGAGGACATCCCAGTGCCGTTGCAAACAGAACCGGCCCAGCCCGCCGCTGCGCCGATAGCGGCGCCGGAACCCGCCGAGCCGACGCTGTCCCCAGAGCTGCGCGCGGCCTATGCGTCCACGTCCTGGCGGGTCACGTCGCCCCTGCGGGCGCTGCGGCGTCTGTTGCCCTAACGCGGGCAGCATACTGCGCTCAAGGCAGCCGAAACCGCGCCGGCCGGGAGGCGCGGAAATCGGCCAGTGCATGTCCCCAGCGGATGCTCGGCTTCTCGATGATCACATGTAGGAAGGAAGCGGCCAGCCCCGCCGCCAGGACGGCCGCCGCCAGCGCCGGCAAATAGCCCACGCCGAATAGCAGCATCAACGCCTTCATGACGAAGTATCCCAAAGTCGCGTGCACGAGATAGAGCGGATAGCTGATGCTTGCCAGCAGATCGAGCGCGCGGTTGGCGCCGATATGCCGCCGCACCGCATACAATGCGGTGAAGAGGAGGAACGCGTAGCCGTCGTTGATGAGCACGTGGGTGAACTGGCCATGCAATACGCTGAACCACCACGCGAACGCCATCATCGCCGCCATCGCGCCGAGCGCTGCGGCCAGCGCAGGCGTTCCGAGCCGCCCCCGCACATGGAAATTGAACAGCACGCCCATCAGCATCAGGATCAGGAACGGCAGTTCGCTGCTGATCGTGTAGCTGAGGAGCGGGGTGTCGAGGATCAGCGGGCCGAACAGCCCGTTCCACATCAGGAAGGCCAGGAGACAAAAGGCAATCGCCGGGCCGAGCACCGCGACAAGGTCGCCGCGGCGGAGCCAGGGCGCGAGCAGCGCGACCAACACGTAGAAGCGCAGCTCGATGGTCAGCGTCCAATTCACCAGGTCGATGCTGGGACGGCCGACGAGATCGTGCACGAGGAACGCGTTGGAGAGGATCGTCCTCCAGTCGTACGGCAAGCTGCGGCCCCAGATGTGCGACGCCGCCAGCAGCACGAGCAGCTGCAGCGCCAGCCCGGCCCAGTAAGTCGGATAGATCCGGAGCAAACGCGCCGCAACGAAACTCGGGACGGAGTGCCGCTCCAGCGAGAACGGCACCACGAGCCCGCTGATGAGGAAGAACAGCCCGACCCCGAACGGGCCAGCTTCGAACCACTCGATGTTGACGATCGCCACCACCGGCGGGATCGGCCCGCCCTGCGCCGGGGCAACCGTCGTCAGCTCGAGGAACCCCTGCATCAGCCAGAACACGCCGATGAGGTGGGCCACGACCACCGACAGCGCCGCGAGCCCGCGAAGCTGGTTGGCGAAATGCAGACGCGGAGTCGCCCGACGCTCCTCAGCGATCATTCCGCTCCTCGTTCATCTCCGGCGTCCGAGGTGAGTCGCGATCAGACATCGTCATGGCGAGGAGCGGCCATCCAGGGCCGCAAACCGGTCCGTGCCGCTCTGTTGGTGTGGACGGCCCCCGTGCGGCATCGATGTGCCAAGGTGAGGTCGTGCTGACATCACGAAAGGAGCCGTCCATGGGCCAGGTTATCCGCATCGGAATGGATACGTCCAAGCGTATCTTCCAGCTGCACGGCGTGAACGCGGCCGAGCAGCCGGTGCTGCGCCGCCAGCTGGGGCGCGGCGCGATGATTGCCTTCTTTGAACGCCTGCCGCCGACCGTCATCGGCATCGAGGCGTGCGGGGTGGCGCACCACTGGGCTCGCCTGCTCACCGGCATGGGCCACGACGTCAAGCTGATCGCGCCGCAGCTGGCCAAACCGTATGTCAAGCGCGGCAAGAATGACGCTGCCGACGCGGAAGCGCTGTGCGAGGCGATGAGCCGGCCGAGCATGCGCTCGTGCCGGTCAAGACCGAGGACCAGCAGGCCGCCCTCATGCTGGCCGGCACGCGCGAGCGGCTGGTGCGCGAGCGGACCCGGCTGGGCAACACCATCCGCGGCCACGCCGCCAAGTTTGGCTTGATCGCCCCCACTGGCCCGGCGCAGGTCGCCCTGCTACTGCAGCAAGTGCAAGCCGACCCAAACCTGCCGGAGCTCGCGCGCGCGTTGTTCGCCGAGATGGCTGAGGAGTTCGCCGAGCTCGAGCGCCGGGTCATGCGGGCCGACGCCAAGTTGCTGGCTTGGCACCGGGCGAACCCGGCCTCCAAGCGGCTGGCGGCGATCCCAGGCATCGGCCCCGTCACCGCGGCGTTGCTGGTGATGAAGACCCCCGACCCGGCCGCGTTCGGCTCCGGGCGCGACTTCGCCGCCTGGCTCGGGCTGACCCCGAAGGACCACTCGACCGCCGGCAAGCGCCGATCGGGCGGCATCACGCGCGCCGGCGACGAGACGCTGCGCAGCCTGCTCGTGGTCGGCGCCACGTCGGTCATCCGGCACTTGCGGATCGGCCACGCCCAGCACCGCTCGCCGTGGCTCGAGGCGCTGCTGGCGCGCAAGTGCCCCAAGCTGGCCGCGATCGCGCAGGCCAACAAGACGGCGCGCATCGCGTGGAAGCTGATGGCGAGCGGCGAGGCCTACGACAAGGCGCGCGCGGTGAACGCGAGCGCGCTGGCCGCCGCCTGACGAGATCGGCGAGGCAGGCGGGGGACAAACCCCGCATCTCGCCGGCGCCGGAGTTTGCAACAGAGGCAGCAGATGGTGGGATCGTTCGATCCGAGACGAGGGACACTCCGTGCGATCCAGTGGCGCATCGACGCCGCCGCTCTGTTTGGAACCCACGCCGCCGAAACCATCTTGGCCAGCGACCGTCACGGCCGCACCAATAGGCCGGACACATGGACGCAACGAACCGACCCAAATCCGCACTCAGCACTTGCAAACCAGGGGCCGTCCACACATGGATCGCCGCGCCGCCAAGGGGCGGCTCGGGATGACGGCAAGGGCACGTTTCGCGGTTTCATGGTTCTGGGCACTAGTACATCGATTCCATGATGGTCATCCACGAAGGGGATTCCCTCGGTCACGTAGGGCCTTGTAGTCAGTCGGGGTTTCAAAGTGGTGGCAGGGCATCATGGCAGCAGCTCG
>JBBSIT010000562.1:0-3797 GCA_038231995.1 Acetobacterales bacterium
ACTGGACGCGGTTTAACTCCGGAAGCGACCCCAACCTGCGTCCTCGACGGCACGCTATTCGGGATCTCGCATCCGGGGCTGCCCCCGGGCTTGGCCGCCCCGATCATACGCCTCCATCGGCCCTGCATACCGCGCGAGGTGCATGGCGCTGCTGCCGAACAGCCGCTCCAGCACGGTGATCCACTTGAAATAGTGGCCGGCCGCGTCCGGATGCACCAGGAACAGCACCGGCCCCTCCACGCCCTCTCGCCGCGCCGAGACGATCAGCCCCCCGGCCTCCGGCGCGCCGAGCGGCACGCGCCAAGGAGTACCTGATGCTGGGAGACATGGCCCCGGCGCCCGACGCGGGGCGGATGGGGCTGATCAACCACGCGGTCCCGCCGGCGGAGCTGGACGCCAAGGCCTACGGCCTGGCCCGCGGCGCCATGGGAGCGATCCGCTGGACCAAGGTCTCGGTCAACATCGCCCTGAAGCAGCTTGCGCACACGATCCTGGACACCTCCATCGCCTACGAGGCAAGCTCGTCGCAGCCCTGGTCGCGTGACGTGCCCGTCCCCATTCCCGCTCGCCATGGCTGGACCTCACAATCAGCCTTGAAGCACGCGCAACACCGAACTGGACTCTCCCCAACACCGAAATCGTCACTACAGCCTAGCTCGTTAGCCGGCCGATCAGCGCCTCGTAGGCCGCGAGGTGGTCGGCCATGCGCAGGTTCGCCTCCGCCCAGCCTCGCGCGGTCGCCCGCATTGCGGCCGTGCGGTTCCGCTCCTCCAGCGTCTGCAGCACGCGCTCGGCGAGGCGGGCCGGGTCGAGGCACGGGGTGAGCCGGCCCGTCGCGCCCTCGGTCACGAATTCCTGCACCGGCGCCGTGTCGCTGGCCACGATGGCGCAGCCGCACGCCAGCGCCTCGCGCAGCGACCAGGACGCGACGAACGGGTAGGTCAGGTAGACATGCGCGTCCGAGCGCTGCAGCAGCCGGAGATACTGCGCGTAGTCCAGCTTGCCCGGAAAATGGACCCGGCCGGGATCGAGCGGCCCCACCTCGGCCAGCATCCGCTCCCGCCAGGTCATGCCGGCGAGCTTGGCGCCGTAGCTCACGCCGTCGCCCCCCACCAGCACCACGCGCAGGTCCGGCCGCGCGCGCAGCAGCCGTGGCAATGCGCGCATCATCACGTGGAACCCGCGATACGGCTCCAGGTCGCGCGCGACATAGGTGACGAGCGTCTCGTGCGGCGCGACGCGCAGCGGGCCGAGCTCGAACGGCGCGGTGCGTAGCGCCGGGTCGGGGCGGCAGGCGTCGAGGTTCACGCCTTCGGGCACCAGGGCGATGCGAGGCTGCGCCCAATCCGGATAGGTCCCGCGCTGGAACCGCGTCGGCGCCTGGCCGTGCCCGGGGTTCGTGAGCGCCAGCAGGTTCACGGCGTTCTTGGCCCTGATCCGGGCATAGGCCGCTTCCGGCGTCGGGAACTCCGGATCGAAGTTCACGTCGAGCCCGGCGGTCCGATAGTAGAACTCGTGGTAGCCGAGCAGAGGCACGCCGGGCCAGATGTCGTGCAGGTTGAGCAGCTCGCCCCAGCCGTGATGGCCGATGATGATGTCAGGCGTGAAGCCCAATGATCGGAGCTGCGCCGCCGTCCGCGCCACAGCGTGCGCGCGGAGCGTCGCCAGCTCGAATTCCTGCGCGTCGCGGAATGTGCCGGAGTCGGCAGACCGGTCGATCCGGTAGAGGATCTTGCGCACGCCGGGGATGCGGTTGTCGTTCGCCTCGGTGATGAACACCAGCTCGTGCCGGCCGGACGCCGCGAGGTGGCGCACCAGGTGCAGGAACTGCCCGGGGAAATTCTGGTGGACGAACAGGTATCTCAAGGGACGGGCTCGCGTCCCCTAGCGCTTGCGGGCCGGCTTCGGCTTGGCCTTGGCGCGTGGACGAAGCTCGATGCAGAACGCCTCCAACGGCGCCAGATCCTCGGCCTCGCAGACTTCGCCGTCCCGCACCGGGCCGGCCTCCGCGCCGCCCACGAAGGTCGCGGACACGACGGCCGCGAACGCCTTAGCCGCCGCGCCGCGCAGGCGCACGCGCAAACCGAGGATCGGCAGCGCCATGCCGCGGCTGCCGCAGAACCCGCCGCCCTCCGACCAGGGCGACAGCCAGCCCCGGCCCAGCACGGCCTGGTACTCGATATCCCCGGGCGCGACCGCCCCGGCCGGCGTGACCGCGAAGCCCTCGATCCAGCGCTCGCTGCCGGGCTCGCCCACCCAGCCGCCGAGCTTCGCGCCGACGTCGCCGCGGCCGTAGGTATGCGCCTCCACCTCATGCGCCACCGGCTCAGGCGCCACGGCCGCCGGCGCCGAGAGGCGCTGCACCCGCAGGTTCGGGGCCTCCTGCGCGCCGTCCCTCTCCTGAAAGATCGTGACGAGGACCTGGCTCGGGCCGCCGGACACGCGGATCAACGCGGCGCCGTCTGCCCCGAGCCAGCCATCGTCGTGGAACGTGCTGACCTCGACTCGCGATGGGTGCGCCCCGTCCGTAGGCGGGCGGCTGAGCCGCACGCCGGGCAGGCCGCTCGCCGCGTCCGGCAGCGCCGCGCCGGGGGCGTGGAACACGCAGAACACGCCGGGTTCCAGCGTCATGAGATGGCCGCTGACCTTCAGCTCAGCCATGCTGCGGGTAGGGGAGGACGAAACTGGCATCGGGCTGCCTCGCTGCAAAGCCGCCAAGATCATAGAACCATGGGTTGATCTATAGCCACTCTAGCACGCGTTTCGGTTCTGTGCGATGGGAACGAGAGCGGCAGGCGAAGCAGCGCGTCATTCAGCGCGGATGGCGACAGCCCGAGCGGCAGCACCCAGCCGCGGCCGATGCGGCGGATGCGATCGGCGGGCGCGCCGAGGTCGAACGCCGCCGCCGGCAGCCCGGCCTGCCAGGCGCGGGACAAAGCGTAGCACCACGTTTCCGGCCATACCGACGGGATCAAGGCCAGGTGCGCACGCTGCGCACGGATCAGCGCGACGGCCTCCGCCTCCGCGTACTCGCCGGTGACGAATACCGGCCCGGCATCCATCAGCGCCGTATCGTCGTGGGTGTAGCCGACGACGATGAAGCTGATCAGCAGGCGCCGCGCGCGGGCATCCTGCACCAAGGCCAGCAACACGTCGTATCCCTTCTCGATGCCGATCGCGCCGGGCACGCACACGCGGCGGACCGGGCCCCCCGGCGCCGGCGCGAGCGGCGGCAACCCGGCGTCATCCTCCCACGGCAGCACCTCGGGGCGAGTCCGCGGGAAATGCCGGCGCAACCGCGCGGCGGCGTCGGCCGAGGGTGCTACGACCCGGCGCGACGCTGCCAGCACGCCGGCCGACCGGGCGACCATCTCGGGCACCGCGATCGTCTCCTCCAAGTGGCTGCCCAGCTCGCCGACGCACGCCACGCAGCCCGCGATAGCCGGCTCGCCGCAGTAGCGCCCGGTGCGGCCGACCAGCGCGATACGCGGACAGAACAGGGCGTAGTCGTGCACGTAGGTGTCGAGCGGCACGCCGAGGCGGCCAGGCAACTCCAGCACGGCAGCCGCGTGGCCCAGCATGTGATGCAGCTCCACATGCCGCGGCCGGCCGGCGCGGAGCAGGTCCGCCAGCGCGTCCAGCTCCTCGGGCAGCGCGTAGCCGAGATTGGGAAAGTCGCCCGCCATCCCGTCCTGCACCATGCACCGTCCCGCGCGAGGGCGGAGCACGACGGGGCGCAGCCCTGCAGCACGCAGAGCCTCGCACCGCGCCGCCAGCACGCGATCCACGCCGCCGCC
>JBBSIT010000563.1:0-3780 GCA_038231995.1 Acetobacterales bacterium
CGAATGATCCCGGCTTCGACGCCTGGGCGGCCCGCGAGGGCCTGGGCAAGGTGGCCGGGCACATCGGCCATTGGTTCGCCGCCCCGCCCTGCTCCGGGGCGGTCCACTAGTGATCCCGCGCGAGATCACCGGCCCCCAGGCGCTGCGCGACGTCCGCTCGCTGACGACCCGGCTCTCCCAGGGGCTGCGCGGCTCCGCCTCCGGGCTGGTGCTCGGCGCCATGGCCGGCGTCACCTTTCTCGCGCCGGCCCTGGTCGACCTCACGGTCGTGGGCGGCTCGCTCTACGCAGCGTGGGTGCTGACGCGCCGGATCGAGGCGCCGATCCGCCTGCCCCGCAGCGCCCGCCGCCGGGACTGGAGCGACCCGGACCCTGAGACGCGCAAGCCGCGCATGGCGGCCGGCGAGGTGCTCATCGGCTGGGACCAGCTCACGGGCCAGGAGATCTGGCTGTCCAACGAGGACCTGCGCCAACACGGCACCATCCCCGGCACCACGGGCGCGGGCAAGACGACGACCATCATGAGCAGCCTCGCCAACCCGCTCTGCCACGGTAGCGGCTTCTGCCTCGTGGACGGCAAGGCGAACGCCGAGCTGTACGGCCAGGGCTACGTGCTGACCCGGCGCTTCGGGCGGGACGACGATATCCGCGTCATCAACCTGCTGACCGCGAGCCTGGCGGCCGAGGCGACCGCCCACGGCTACAGCGTCGACAAGCAGACCAACACGTTCAACCCCTTCGCCACCGGCAACGCGGACGCGCTGCGCGAGCTGCTGGCCAGCCAGCTCGGCGAGGCGCCGGCGAACGACACCAACGGCCTGTTCCGCGGCCGCGCCATCGCGCTGATCGGCACGATCGCTCCCGTGCTGGTGTGGATGCGCGACCACAAGGGCATCCCGATCGACATTGAGAAGATCAGGTTCATGCTCGAGCTGAAGAGCATCTGGACGCTCGCGATGGAGAAGGTGTTCCTGGTCCGCGACCCCGACAGCAACGACGTGAGCCGGATCCCGGTGCCCGACCTTCCGGCCGACCTGGTCTATCCGCTCAAGGCCTACCTGGGCGAGATCCCGGGCTACGACATGGAGCTGCCCTACAACCAGCAGAAGACGGAGAAGCCGTCCGAGCAGCACGGCTTCGCGCTGTTCTACTTCACCGCGACCTTCACCCAGCTTGCGGTCAGCCTCGGCCACATCTTCAAGGCTGAAACCGGCGACGTAGACATGCGCGACGTGGTGATGAACCGCCGCGTGCTGATCGTGAACCTGCCGGCGCTGGAGAACTCGGACGACACGCTCGCGGCCCTGGGCCGCATCGTCGTGGCTAGCCTGCGCGGCATGATGGCGCAGCTGCTCGGCGCCAGGCTGGAGGGTGACCCGCGCGAGATCTTCGCCCACAAGCCCGGCATGGGCACCGGCTCCTTCCAGGTGGACTTCGACGAGCTGGGCTACTACGCGACCGCCGGCATGGACCGCATGCTCGCCATGGGGCGCGGGCTCAACATGGCGTTCCGCATCGCCTTCCAGGAACTCGGCGGCATCTGGTCACGCCTGGGCGAGAAGACCTACTCGCTGCTCGGCAACGCCAACCTCACGCTCGGCATGCGCTAGCAGGACGCCGGGCGCACCCGGGAGTGGCTTGAGAAGACCGCGGGCCAGGCCTGGGTGACCCACGCCACTGGATTCCAGGGCGGCGACCACGGCGCCTACCGCGAGGCGCGCAGCGCCGATCTGCGCCAGGTCAGCCGGGTCGCATGGCAGGACTACCTGACCTTGCTGCCCGGCGAGGCGGTCGTGATGTTCGGCGGGCGGCGCATCTACGCCAAGCTGCTCCGCGTCCCGCTCGACATCACGGGCTGGCCGCGGCTGAACCGCCCGCTGATGCTGGCAGCACCCCGGGCGGACCAGGTGCGGGTCTCGCCCGGCCGCATCGCCGCCCTTCGCGACCGGATCGAGGCGGGCCTTGTGTTCGACGAGCCCGACGAGCCCGCTTCCCCCACGCTCGCGGCCATGGTCAAGGCGTTGCACGACTCCGCGGTTGGCGAAGCGACGACGGGGGAATGCATCGATGCCATGCTCGCCGCGGCGGGCCAGCTGACCGAGGGCGATGCCAAGACGGCTGCGGCGCTCCCGTCCCGTTCGCCCGACATGGGCGACGAAGATGATGCGGACGACGGGACCGATGGGGTGACGCTGCAGCCGATCACCGAGTTCAGCCCCATGCTGGACCGCGCGACCTCGGCACGCCCACCGGCGCCTGGACGTTCAGCGCGCCCGCACGAGCCCGTCGATGTAGGTTTGCTCGCTGACCTCGTCGCCATCGAGGTTGCCGCAGGTGTCTCGAAGGTGGCCGCACGGGCGAGTGCACTCACAACCCTGGGTGATCGCGACGCAGCGCTGGCCGGGATTACTTGGCCCGAGCCGCCGCCGCTGCGGGACGGAGAACTCCGCGAGCGGTTGGAGCGCCTGAACGCGCAGCTTGCAGCCCTGGGCGTGGCCGAGCTGCCAGGGAGTGAGCAGCCGACTGGCACGTGGCGAGCAGCAGCGGAATGAGCAACGGTGCGAAGAATATGGAGCAGCGTCCTGCCCGTCCGTAAAAAGGCATGCGGCCTCGACGCACCGGCGTCGGTTCCGTCCCACCATCGTCCGAACCCCGACATGAGGAGGTGTTCCCCATGCGTCCTGTCGTTGCACTCGCTCTCCTGGCCGGTATCGCCCTGAGCCCGCCCGTCCGGGCGCAGACCTTCGACTTCACCCGGCAGACACCCGTCCGGGCCAACTCTCCAGGGCTAGAATGCCGTCAGATCCAGGAAGTGATCGAGGTCCGCCAGGCTCCGAACCCGGCCGCACCGCGGATCAGCATGGTCGCGAGCCACGTGGCCATCACCGGCCCGGCGGTGAACGGCTACCTGCCGGTCGAGCTCACCGGCCGGAGGCCGGGCTGGGTGCTCGCGTCGCAGACCTGGCCCAACACTCGCGTGAAGTCCTGCTTCGTCGAGCGCCAGCGCGATGGCCGGCTCCTGATCTCGGTGTTCAATCGCATCCAGTGAGGCGCAGTCTGCAACGGCGTCGACTGGCGCGAGAGGGCCGTTCGCGCCGGGCAGGGCGATAGTGGGCGTTCCAAGGAAGGAACGCACGCATGTCCCGCATCACCGCCTCCGTGCCTCTGGCCCTGCTCGTGACCAGCCCGTTGCTGCTTCCGGTTCCAGCCCGTGCCGAGGCGACTCCGCAACCGGTTCCCCCATCCCCCAACATCCCGCTGCCGATCACTTGGACCGAGCCGCCCGAGGCGGTGCGCTCGGCCGTGGTTGCCCTGCGCAACGCCTGCGCCATCTGGCCCCAGCAGGTCCCACGCTCTCCTGACGCGACCCCAGCACCGGTCCAGCGCGTTCAGCCGGGCGGGGCGGTCGTGTGCGATGCCGTGCTCCACCCGAACGGCGACAGGCTCGAATGGCTGATCCTGGGCGCACTGCTCGGCGCGGCGCTCGTAGGCACGGCGGTAGGGGCTTACGCCACCGTCTCCACCCTGCTCCGGATGCTGGGCAACGGCCTCCGCCGGGTCGCCGGCGCCATATGGGACCTGCGCTCGCGGCGGCGGCCCGGCTGGCAGGAGTAGGCCCGCGTGCCCCCGGACGGCGTGGCAGCTTCTGCTCTCCGGCCACCCGAGCCGCCGCCGGCCGGCGGCAAGGGCGCCCTTACCCCCGCGCAGGCCCGGGCGGCTGCGCATGACGGTCCCCGCGTCGTCCTGGCCGGGGCTGGCCCGGGCCAGACCCAGACGCTGA
>JBBSIT010000564.1:0-3772 GCA_038231995.1 Acetobacterales bacterium
GGAAAACTTTACAGTCTTCGCAACGTATGAAGCCTATATCTTTGAATTCGCATACTGGCATCATTTTTGCTTCATTTCGAATCGGGCATGGATCAACTTTGCTCGGAGGAGACAAGATGACCAGGTTTGGAACCGCGGCCACGGTGGCTGGCCTCATGATGGCTCTGGCCGGCTCGGCATCGGCGAGCATCATCCAGGTCAGCGAGTCGTCTTTCGTGGCCGGCTCCGGCCTCATCACCTTCAGCGAATTCCCGGTCGGGACGATGAACCCTGTCTACAGGCCCGGAGTCTACGGGGGTGGGGCGGGCTCGCCGACCGTGACGTTCGGCGGCTTCTTCAGCGGGCAATCGGCCGGCAGCACCAATCCTTCGGCGTGCCCGGCCGGCGCGATGGTGTCAGGCTGCGTGCTCGGCAATCCGAGTGGGCCTTTGAGCATCGCCCCGAACTCCCCGGCGACGTTCATCACAGACGACGCCAGCATGCCGACGTCACCCGTCCTGTCTGGGACACCGTTGTTCAACGGCTCTATCGCGATCCTGTTATCGACCCCGCAATTCGGGGTCGGCCTCACCGGCGGCTACTTCGACGCCCTGAACAGCGCCGCGATCACGGCGTCCGCTGCATCCGGCAACCTCATCGGCTCGGTCACGAACTCGCAGCTCGGCAACCAGTTCCTGGGTCTCGTGACGGGCGACGGCTCGGCCACGATTTCGGGCCTCCTGTTCTCTCTGGTCGGCCCCGAGCCGGCTGGCTTCAACGTGGACAACATCCGCTTCGGCACCCAGGGGCAGGTCATCGTCAACCCGGTGCTCGAGCCTGTCTCGCTGGCGATCCTCGGCACCAGCCTCCTCGGCCTCGGCCTGCTGCGCCGGCGCAAGGCAGTGTAGCGTCACTCCAACGATCCTGTTACGGAGCAGCGGCGCCTCCGGGCGCTGCTGCCGCGCTCGCGATCATGGTCGGCGAAGGGTGAGTCGCCGTGGGGGCGGATGATGGTCCGAGACGACGCGCGCGACCACGCCGGGTCCGAGCCGCCCGGCTCTCTGCCGGCCCCCACTGTCGGCCTGTCAAGCGCCACGCCACATAAAGCTCCGTTGGACTAAACCTTTGTCGCTGCTTCTACGCTGTTCCGGCAAGGTAAGCACCTGCGACCTGCTCGGCGGGAGCGAGTAGCACCGCGGCTGCCGAGGTTCAGACCGCTCTCCTGACCGCCCTGCTTGCGGGACCATGGACTGCGCCCTCGCGCGCACCCATCCCGCACAGGAGCTGTCCATGACGCCACTTCGCCAGCGCATGATCGAAGACATGCAGGTCCGCAATCTCGCGCCGCACACGCAGCGCTCGTATGTCCAGCAGATTTCGCAGTTCGCCCGCCACTTCGGCAGGCCGCCCGAGCTGCTGGGGCCAGCCGACATCCGGGCCTATCAGGTCCACCTGGTCCAGGACCGGCAGTTGTCGGCCAGCTCGACCCTGGTCGCGGTCGCGGCCATCCGCTTTCTCTACAAAGTCACCCTCAAGCGGGGCTGGAGCATCGACGAGATCGTCCCCACCTGCCGCAAGCCGCAGCGACTGCCCGTCGTGCTGAGCCGCGACGAGGTCAGCCGATTCCTCGCTGCTGTGGAGATGCCCAAGCACCGGGTCATCCTGACCGTTTGCTACGCGGCGGGCCTGCGCATCTCTGAGGCCGTCCACCTGACGCCCGCGGCGATCGACAGCCAGCGCCTTGAGGCCGCTCTGCGGCCTCTCCCTCCGGGGGATCGCCTTCGGCGATGGTCATCCGCGTCGACGCGGGCAAAGGGCGCAAGGACCGCTACGTCATGCTCTCGCCCAAGCTGCTGGACCTGCTCCGGGACTACTGGCGCACCACCCGGTCTATGACGTGGCTGTTCCCTGGCGATCTGCCCGGGAAGCCGATCTCGACGGAGGCCGTCGCACACGCCTGCCGGGCAGCGCGCGGCCGCGCCGGCATCGCCGAGCCGGTCACGCCGCACACACTGCGCCACGCCTTCGCCGTCCACCTGCTCGAAGCCGGCGCCGACCTGCGCACCATCCAGCTGCTGCTCGGCCATCGCAGCCTGAGCACGACGGCGCGCTACCTGCGCCTGGCGACCAGCACGGTGTGCGCCACCATCAGCCCGCTTGATGCCGTGCAGGTGGCCTGCCGCGTCATAGCCGAGCCCGTCCCCGCACCCGCCTGAGCCGGCGCGATGCGCCCCGTGCTCGAGGTGGCGGACATCTTCCGCCGCCACGGCCCGGCCTACCGACAGGCCCACGCCGATCACCTCGGCCGCACCGAGCGCCGCGTCATGGCGGCCATCGAGGCGTGCCGCACGCCTACCCTGGGCGGGCATGTCGAGCGCTGCGCCGACTGCGGGTTCTCTCGCCACGCCTACAACTCCTGCCGCGACCGGCACTGCCCGAAGTGCCAGGGCCTGGCGCGGGCCGACTGGCTTGAGGCGCGCCAGGCCGAGCTGCTGCCGGTGCCCTACTTCCACGTCGTGTTCACCCTCCCGGCGCCGGTCGCCGATCTCGCCTTCCACAACAAGGCAGCCGTCTACGGCATCCTGTTCCATGCCGCGGCGGAGGCCCTGCGCGACGTCGCCGGCGGCCCCCGCCATCTCGGCGCCGAGATCGGCGCCATCGCGGTGCTGCACACCTGGGGACAGGCGCTGCACCACCACCCGCACCTGCACTGCATCGTCCCCGGCGGCGGCCTCTCGCCCGACCAGACACGCTGGGTTGCGTGTCCACCAGGCTTCTTCCTGCCCGTGCGCGTGCTCTCCCGCCGCTTCCGCGACCTGTTCGTGCGCGCGCTGTGCGTCGCCTTCGCCGATGGCGTGTTGCGCTTCCCCGATGCGCTCGCCGCCCTCGCTGACCCCGCTGCATTCGCCGCCCAGCTCGATCAGCTGGGCCAGATCGACTGGGTCGTCTACGCCAAGCCTCCGTTCGCCGGGCCTGAGCAGGTGCTCGGCTACCTCGGCCGCTACACCCATCGCGTCGCCCTCGCCAACAGCCGCCTGGTCGGGCTCGATGACGGCCAGGTCAGCTTCACCTGGAAGGACTACCGCCAGGGCGGCACGACCAAGGTGATGACGCTGGCGGCCGACGAGTTCATCCGCCGCTTCCTCCAGCACACCGTGCCCGACAACTTCCACCGCATCCGCCACATCGGCTTCCTCGCCAACCGCCATCGCACCAGGAAGCTGGCCCTCTGCCGCGAGCTGCTCGCCGCGCCACCGCCAGCGCCGCGTCGGCCGCGTCGCTGGCAGGATCGCCTGCGCGACCTCACCGGCCAGGACATCGGTGTCTGCCCCTGCTGCGGTGGCCCGATGCTGACCTGCGGCACGATCCCACCGCAGCCGCCGCCGCGACCACCGATGTGGTGCGACAGCTCATGACAGCACCTTTACCGCCCCCGACCAGCTCCGTCCCACCAGGCAACGCCGATCCCAGCGGCGGTCAACGCGTGCTGCGCGTCCCCTCATCGCTCACAAGCATGACCGCGCAGCCCAGCAAGCGGCATCAGGTTGTCCGGCAATCGACGATCACCGCACCAGAGCACCCTGCTATACCCATAACAGCGCCTGCCCGCATGCGACGGCCCGCGGCATCTTGCACGCGCTCGTCCGACAGCCCGCGACAACAATCCCCATAGCCGTCCGGCGTGACGGTTCAGTCCAACACGTTTTTGGCTCACCGGCGCGGCCCCGCCCGCCAATGTCCACGGCACCGCTCGTGCGCCGCGCCGCCAAGCCAAAAACGCTCTTCGTTATCA
>JBBSIT010000565.1:0-3764 GCA_038231995.1 Acetobacterales bacterium
CCCCCGGCCCGCGCCCCCCCCCCGCCGGGCGCCGCCCAGTCTCACCCGCGCCGCCCTCGTCGTGCTTCTGGGTGGGCCTGGCCGGCCGCCCCCCGCGCGGGGGGGGGGGGGCCCGCCCCCGCGCGGCCCCCCCCCCGTCCGGTCTCAGGAGCTGCGCGCGGTGCGGTTGCGCACGCGGTTGGCGGCACGGCTGGCGGAGGTGCCCGGCGGGTTGGCGGCGGTGCCGTCAGCCTGGTTCGGGTAGGCGCCGCTCGCGTCGGTGCCGGCAGCGCGGTCGAAGG
Source organism: Acetobacterales bacterium (assembly GCA_038231995.1). Taxonomy (GTDB): domain Bacteria; phylum Pseudomonadota; class Alphaproteobacteria; order Acetobacterales; family Acetobacteraceae; genus JBBSIT01. The sequence goes on from JBBSIT010000565.1 coordinate 282, forward strand.
TACGGGTGGCGGCGGTGCCTGGCGGGTTGCCCGGCGTGCCGTCGGACTGGCCGGGATACGCGCCGCTCACGTTGGTGCCGGCGGCGCGGTCGAGCGCGCGGGTGGCCTCGGTGCCGGGCGGGTTGCCGGGCGTGCCGTCCCGCGTGGTGGAGCAGGCGGTCAGCCCGAACAAGGCGACGACGGCGAAGGCCGGCGCGAGGGTCTGGATACGCATTGTTGTGGTCCTCCGTTGGATAGCGCGATCAGGTATAATCCCGTAAACGTATCCAGGCCTAGAGAGTTTCGCTTTCCCAGCGCGCCGCTGCCGCAGTGTCGTTTTGTCGCGCCTCGACCCACGCGGCGTCGCCGTCGGCAAACTCCTCCTGCTTCCAGAACGGGGCGCGTGTCTTGAGCCAATCGATCAGGAACCCTGTCGCATCGAGCGCCGCCTGCCGGTGCGGCGACGCGGCGAGGACGAGCACGATCAGATCGCCGGGCAGCAGGCGGCCATGCCGGTGCAGCACCGTGCAGCCCTGCAGGTCCCACCGCGCCTCCGCCTCGGCCGCGATCCGCTCCAGCGCACGATCCGTCATGCCGGGATAGTGCTCGAGCCGCATGGCGCGGATCGGCCGTCCGCCGGCGGCATTCCGCACCACGCCCACGAAGCAGCCGACTCCGCCCACGTCCGTGCGGCCGGCCAACAGCAGCGCGAGCTCCGCGCCCGCGTCGAACGGCTCGGCCTGCACGCGCACGGTCGCCATCAGCCGCCCGTCACCGGCGGGAAGAACGCGACCTCGTCGCCGGGCCGCACCGGGTCGGACGGGCCTGCGAAATCCTGGTTGACGGCCGCGCGCACGACCTCCGGGTTGGCGAAGGCATGCGCGCCCGCCGCGTCCCGCGCCGTGAGCCAGCCGATCAGGCCCGCGACGGTCGCTATGCCCTCGGGCAGCGGCAGCGCCTCCTCGGCACGGCCCATCCGCTCCCGCAGCCAGGCGAAATACAGCACGTGGATCATGCTACCTCGGTGTCGGGATGGTCTGCACGGTGCCATCGGGGTTGATGACCGTGCTGGTGCCGTTGCCGTTGGGCACCGTGATGGCGCCCGGCCCGCTCGGCGTGGTGAGCTGGCGGTAGCCGCGCGTGCCGCCGGCGTCGATGCCCGTGCCGTTCGGCAACTGCACCGCGGAGCCCGTGGGGTCGCGGCCCGGCGAGCTCGTGCGCGGCAACGGCTGCACGAACGATCGCGGCAGCGGCGCGGCGCCGGGCTGAACCGAGCCGGGCGGCGTGGAGCTGCCCTGCGGACGGGGCTGGCGGCCGGCGGGGAGGCCGGGTGTCGCGCCGGGCACCTCGGTGGGCACGAAGCCATCGCCCCTGGCTGGGGTCGGGTCGCGTTGCAGGTCCTCCAGGGTCGGCTGCGGCTCCGGCGGCCCGGGCCAGACGTTGCCGGGCTCCGGCAGCAGCGGATCGACGTCCATCGGACGGCCCAGGGCGCGGCGCACGTTCTGGCTGTCGGCCATCGGCAGGTTCGGGTTGGTGCCGGGAAAGGTGAGCGTATGACGCAGGAACTCACCCGTGCCCGTGCAGCCGGGTAGCAGGAAGGCAAGGCCGAGACAGGCGACGCGCCGCATGGGATGGCTCCTCATTCGGCCCTCAGACCGGAATCGCATATGTGCACGCGCAGCGCGGCTTGCTCAAGCGCACCTACTGGCAGTCAGGGCTGAGTGGGCGAGGTGCGGCGCGTGGCGTCCGGAGGCGCCGACGCGTGGGCCAGCCCGGCGGTGAGGTAATCCCACCCGGTCCACAGCGTCAGCCCCGCCGCCACCCACAGCATCGTTTCGCCGATGACGGACACGGGCAGGAAGGTCAGGCGCAGCAGCTCGGCGGAGTTGTCTCCCGCCAGCAGGGTGCCGAGGGCGCCCATCTGGAACCCGGTCTTCCATTTCGCCAGCCCCGTCACGGGCAGGCCGACTCGCAGCCCGGCGAGGTACTCACGCAGCCCGCTCACCAGGATCTCGCGCAGCAGGATGACGATGGCCGGATATAGCCCCCAGGGCGACAGCCGCCCCAGCCCGGCCAGCAGCATCAGCGCCGCGCCCACCAGCAGCTTGTCCGCGATCGGGTCGAGCATCCGGCCGAGATCGCTGATCTGCCGCCGCTCGCGCGCCAGCTTGCCGTCGAAATAGTCCGTGATGGCGGCGGCGCTGAACACCACGCAGGCCGCGAAGTCGGTCACCGGCGTGCGCCACGCGACGAGCGCGATGAGCAACGGGATCGCCGCGATGCGCGACAGGGTCAGCAGGTTGGGAAGGTCGGTCAGCATGCGGCGCCACAGTAGAGCGATTTTCCCGTGAGGTCAGCCGCGCAGTCGCGCTAAGCGGTTTCACCCTGACCGGACGCGCTCTCGCGTTCGGTCAGGGTGAGTAACCGCGTGAAACAGAGGTTGCAGCGGTTTCACCCAGGGTGAAACCGCGATAGCCTTGCCGGATGTTCCAGGGCATCCACACCGTCGGCTACGCCTTCTTCGGTCCTGATGACCGGCTCGACCGCGAGGCCATGCGGCGCCAGTCCCGCGCCTGCGTGGCGGGCGGCAGCCATGGGCTGGTCATGCTGGGTCTCGCCACCGAGGTCGCCAAGCTCGCGCCCGAGGAGCGCCGCGCCGCCGTGGAATGGGCGGCGGAGGACGCGGCCGGGCTGCCGCTCGGCGTGACCGTGTTCGGCCGCACGCCCGCAGAGCAGCAGGACGCGGTGCGCCATGCCGAGGGCGCCGGCGCCGCCTGGGTGATCCTGCAGCCGCCGCCGCGGCCTGGCATGCCGGAGGACGAGCTGATGGCCTTCCTCGGCCCGACGATCGACGCGGCGCGCATCCCGGTCGGCCTGCAGAACGCGCCGGAGTTCATGGGCCTCGGCCTGTCCCCCGCCAACATGGCGGAGCTGGCCCGGCGGCATCCGAACCTGCGCGCGCTCAAGGCTGAAGGGCCGGCGACCCTGGTGCAGCAAGTCGTGGAGCGGACCGAAGGCCACCTCGCCGTGCTGAACGGCCGCGGCGGGATGGAGCTGCCGGACAATTTGCGCGCGGGCTGCGCCGGCATGATCCCAGCGCCCGACTGCTTCGATGTGCAGGTGCGCATCTTCGAGGCGATGCGCCGGGGCGACGAGGCGGAGGCCGAGCGGCTGTATGCCGGCATCCTGCCGGCGATCGTGTTCGTCATGCAGGGGATCGACCATCTGATCTGCTACGGCAAGCGGCTGACGGCGGCGCGGCTCGGGCTGGGAGCGGTATACGACCGCGCGCCGGGCCTGCTGCCGACGTCGTTCGGGCTGGCCACGGTGGAGCGGTTCGCGCGGGGGCTGGGACCTTTACCGGGATAGTTGCTGGATGCCGAGCCGCGCCGGATCCTGCTACGGTGAAATCGTCACGCTGGTTCTGCAGGCTTGGCCTGAGCGATGTCGGACTGGATTCACTCGACCTTCTCCAAGAACTGACATGAAAATAGGCAGAGGCCA
>JBBSIT010000566.1:0-3763 GCA_038231995.1 Acetobacterales bacterium
GTATCTTCGGACATGGCGGGTGTGGCTCGTGCGATCGCGTGGACTGCTTGGTCTCGACACCCAATTCAGTAAACGATGTCAGACCGTTGTACCATACCCGCCAGCGAATCCCTGCTATGCCCCTGCATAAGATGGGCTAGGCCTTCGGACGAGAGGGCGGCGGATGCGGGTTGGGATCGAAGTCGGCGGCACCTTCACCGACCTGGTGGCCGTCGGTGGCAGCCGGGTGGAGATCGTCAAGGTGCCCAGCACGCCGGCCAGTCCCGATATCGGCGCCTATGCCGCCCTGGGCGCCGCCGGCATTCCGGCCGGCGAGGTCGTGGACCTCGTGCACGGCTCCACGGTGGCGACCAACGCCATCCTGGAGCGGAAGGGCGCGCGTGTCGCCTTCGTCACGACGAAGGGCTTCCGCGACATCCTGTTCCTGCAACGGCACGACCGGCGCAACATCTACGACCTGCGCTACCGGAAGCCGCTGCCCCCGGTCGCCCGGCGCGACTGCTTCGAGGTGGCCGAGCGGATCGATGGCGCCGGCAACGTCGTGCTGCCGCTGGACGAAGCGGACCTCTCCCGCATCCTGGTCCCGTTGCTGCAGGCCGGCGGCTACGATGCCGTCGCGATCTGCCTATTGTCGGCATACGTCGCCCCCGCCCACGAGCTGCGCCTCAAGGCGGTGCTCGAGGCGGCGCTGCCGGGGCTGCTTGTGGTCTGCTCGCACCTTGTCGCCTCCGAGTTCCGCGAGTTCGAACGGGCCTCCACGACCGTGCTGTCGGCCTATGTGCAGCCGGTGATCGAGCGCTACCTCGACCGGTTCGAGGCGACGCTGACCCGGGCCGGATTCCAGGGCCGGCTGAGCGTGATGCAGTCCAACGGCGGACGGCTGCCCGCCGCGGCGATGCGGCGGACGGCGATCACGGCCCTGTTCAGCGGTCCCGCGGCCGGGGTAGTGGGGGCGATCCGGCAGGCTGGGCTGTCCGGACGCCGCAACCTGATCACCTTCGACATGGGGGGCACCTCGACCGATGTGAGCCTGGTCGTGGACGGCGAGGCGTCGCTGTCACCCGAGACGGAAGTGGACGGCCTGCCGATCCGCACGCCCGTGCTGGACATCATCTCGGTCGGCGCGGGCGGGGGCAGCCTGGTGTGGATCGATGACGGGGGCATGCTGCGGGTGGGGCCGCGCAGCGCGGGGGCGGTGCCGGGGCCGGCCTGCTATGGCCGCGGCGGGACCGAGCCCACGGTGACGGACGCGCACTTGGTCCGCGGCACCATCCGGGCCGACGCCTTCCTGGGCGGGACGATGGCGCTGGATGCCGCCTGCGCCCACAGGGCCTTCGAGGGCATCGCGGCGCGGCTCGGCACGGATGTCGCGGGGGCAGCTGCGGCCGCGATCCGGCTGACGGTCGCCAACATCGTCCGCGCGATGCAGGTGGTTTCCACCGAACGGGGGCGCGATCCCCGCGACTACGCCCTGCTGCCCTTCGGCGGCGCGGGACCGCTGCTGGCGGCCGAGATCGCGGACGAGCTCGGCGTTTCCGAGGTCCTGGTGCCGCCCAATCCCGGCGTCGTCTCCGCACTCGGCCTGCTGTCGGCCGACTTCGTGAAGGTCTCGGGCGTGACCCGGCGCACGCCCCTGGACGAAACCGCGCCCGCCGTGCTGCGCGAGGCGTTTGCGGCGTTCCAGCAGTCTGCCACTACGGATTTCAAGGCGCTGGGCCTCAATGGCGCCCTGGAGTTCTCGCTGACCGCCGATATGCGCTTCGTCGGCCAAGCCTTCGAGATCCCGGTCGAGGTCGATCCAGGCGCGCTGGCGTGCCTGACGGCAGCGGAGCTGTCAGAGCGGTTCACGGCCGCGCACCGCCGGGTCTACTTCCATGGCGGGGAGGCCGGCCGCCGGGTCGAGATCATCGCCCTGCGCTTCGGCGTGCGGCGGCGGCTGGACGCGCTGCCGGAGATCCGCGAACGGCCGGTCGTCCTGCAGCAGCCGCCCTCCCGTGCAGTGCGCACCGGCAGCGCTACGGTGGAGGCAGCCCTGGTGAACGCGGCCGGGCTGGGCGCCGGCGCGCCGGTGACCGGGCCTGCGCTGATCGAGGGCTACAGCTCCACCATCTGGGTACCGCCCGGCTGGGCCGCGGCCCGGGACCCGCATGGCAACACTCTGATGCACAGGACCCGGATACAAGGAATTGGCGCATGACCCTGGACCCGGTGGACTACGCCATCATCAGCCAGGCCTTGATTGCGGCCGCCCGGGAAATGGGCGTGAAGCTGGTGCGGTCCGCCTATTCGACCGTGCTGCGGGAAGCGCGGGACGGGTCCGCGGCGCTGCTGGACGCACAGGGGAACACCGTCGCGCAGGCCGAGCTGATCCCCATGCAGCTCGGGACTATCGGGCATATCTTCCAGCCTTGCGCCGCGCTGTATCCGGTGGAGACGCTTGTCGAGGGGGACTTCTTCGCGATCAACGACCCCTATTCCGGCGGGCAGCACCTGCAGGACGTGTTCCTGTTCCATCCGATCTTCGTGGACGGAACGGTGATCGGCTTCTCCGCGTCGGTCGCCCACCACCTCGATCTCGGCGGCGGCAGCCCCGGCCTCAATCCGCTCGCGACGGACGTGTATTCCGAGGGGCTGATCATCCCGCCGATGAAGTGGAACATGGCCCGGGACTGGCACGGCGGCAACTTCGAGCGGCTGCTACGCGCCAACGTGCGCGTGCCGCACCAAACGATGGGCGACTTCGACGCCCAGATGGCGGCCAACGCGATCGGCGCCGCGCGGATGAAGGAACTGGCTGCACGCTATGGCACGGGCAAGCTCATGGCCGTGATGGCCACCTTGCAGGACTATTCCGAGACGCGCATGCGCGCGGCGATCCGGGACGTGCCGGACGGGGTCTATCACGGCTGGGACGCCGTGGACGATGATGGGACCAACGACCAGCCATTGCCGGTCCACGCGACCGTGACGGTGCAGGGCGATTCGATCGCGGTCGATTTCGCCGGGACCGCGCCGCAAGTGGGCAGTAACCTGAACGCGCCGCTGGCCTCGACCATGTCCGCGGCGCTGTCGGCGGTGAAGGCGGCGCTGACCAGCCCTGACATCCCGTTCAACGCCGGCGCAGGCCGGCCCGTGACGATCAGCGTACCCAAGGGCTCGCTGCTGAACCCGCACCACCCGGCCCCGGTGCGGGCCCGCATGGAGGCATGCTACCGCGCCTGGAATGCGGTCATGAAGGCGTTGGCGCAAGCCGTGCCTGGCAAGGTGGTAGCGCCCGGGTTCGACACCACGACAGTCGGCGTGCTGTCGCATCTCGGACCCCAGGGCTGGAGCGTCTACCTGGAGATCTACGGCGGCGGCTCCGGCGCGACGGCGGAGGCCGACGGCTGCGACGCGGTGGACGGGCCGCTGTCCAACTGCTCGAACACCCCGGTCGAGGCGCTGGACCAGGATTTCCCGTTCTTCCGCGTCCTGGAATACAGTCTGAGCACGGATAGCTGCGGCGCCGGCGCGACGCGCGGCGGGTCCGGCTTCCTGCGCCGCTTCGCCATCCTGGAACAGGGCGTGGAGCTCTCGCTGTACAGCGACCGGTTCCGCCGTGCGCCGGAAGGGCTGTTCGGGGGCGAGGCAGGCTCGATCGGCTACTGCGAGATCGAACGGGACGGCAACTTCATCCGCGTCAGATCCAAGGACAAGGTGGCGCTGCAGCGGGGCGACGTGGTCACGCTGGCTGTCGGCGGCGGCGGCTATGGGGCGCCGGTAA
>JBBSIT010000567.1:0-3761 GCA_038231995.1 Acetobacterales bacterium
ACGCATCCGCTCGGTCGCCCTCAACATCCTGCGCGCCAAGGACGTCCAGAACGTCAGCCTCGCGCTCTACACCAACGCCGTCAGCTTCGACCAGCTGCTCGCCCTCGGCACGGCGTAATCAGAACTGAATGGCCCTGGCTCTGGGCAAGCTTGCCGAGCCCCAACTCGATGTCAGAATTGCAGCAAACCTGATACTCGATCTCCCCGCAGTTTCATGATTAAGCGCAGCGATCAGCACCAACCGCGTCAGTCTCACGATTAACTGCAACGCGACAGCTACGACAAAACCGCCGCATGCTACGCCGCCGGCATCGCCATCGCAGCCTCGCTTGACTGGATCAAGTCCATGCTGTGATAAGAAATCAGATGCGAACAGACCCTAACCACACTATTTTCGTTGACGATGCGGGATGGATCGGGTGGCGTTCCGTGTTCGCCCGGAGATTTGCCCCGGTTATCATTTCGGCTTGGAAAGGCCGGAGGCTGGAAGCTGTAACGTGTGGCGTTGGAGTGGCTTGAAATTGGACCGCCCTCTACACCCGCTCGGCATAACCCGGAACTCGGCATAATCGCACATCTTCAACCTACCCCAGTTACACCCAGTCCTGAAACTGTCATGCTGGAGGTGAGCCGCCCGGTGACTTTGTGAGGAGTCAAGAACGTGCTCGGTCAGCTTCCTGCCCTCGCCCTGCTGTTTGCGCTCATCTTCGGGCTGAACGTCATCCCGGCCTTTGCGCTGCCGACCTGGATGGCCCTTGCCTTCGTCGGCTTCCGCTTCCCGGGCACCAGCCCGCTGCTCCTGGCCCTGGTCGGCGCCGTCGCCGCTACATCAGGGCGGCTCGTCCTTGCCAGGCTCTCCCACTGGCTCGTGCGGGGAAAGCTGCTGAGCGGCGCGCACCTGCAGAACGTCAATGTGATCCGGGATCGCCTGGAGAAGCGGCGGGTGCTTACCTCCGGCGCCGTGCTGCTGTTCGCCTTCGGCCCGCTGCCGTCCAACTTCCTGTTCATCGCCTATGGGCTGACCGGGCTTCCCATGCTGCGGGTCGCGCTGCCGTTCCTGGTCGGCCGCACCGTGAGTTACGCCTTCTTCGCAATGAGCGGGGAAGCCATGGGCCGCCGGTTCGGCTTCGAGTCGTCACAGTCCACCTACTATGCCATCGCCTACTTCCTCGGGTCGCAGATCCTCATCATGGGAGCGCTCTACGTGTTCACCCAGGTTGACTGGAAGGCCCTGCTGGATCACCGGAAGCTGGTGTGGGTCTCGCACCTGAAGGCTGCCCCGGACATACCTTATCCTGACGCGCTCAAGCCGGGACGGCCTGAACCTTTACTCTGAGCCTTTCCCGAGGATATGCCTGAACTGAGCCACCGGACCGAATGTCGGGATAACCATCCTCGCACCGCTGCCGTCCGCACATGGCGACTTGCGGCACAAGCAGGAAAGATGTTTTCAGATCAGTCATGTCCACCCTGAACGAGCGCGCCTTCCTGCTGCTGAACGCCTCCGTCTCTGCTGACCCTGTTGCGGTCGCGGTCGCCCGGTTCGCCACGGATTGGCTCATCTACGCTGCTCCGATGCTCATGGTGGGACTGTGGGTCTGGGGACGCCCGAAGCAGCGCGGTGCCTTACTGGCGACCCTCGCCGGAACACTCTTTGCGCTCGGCATCAACCAAGTGGCGGGACTGCTCTGGTATGAGCCGCGTCCATTCATGGTCGATCTCGGAACCACACTTGTGGCCCACGCCATCGAGAACTCGTTTCCCAGTGACCACGCCACCTTCCTGTGGAGTCTTGGCCTTGGGCTGATCGCCACAGGCTCGGCGAGAGGGTGGGGTATGCTGGTCTGCCTGTTCGGTCTGGTGGTAGCCTGGGCGCGCATTTACGTCGGCCTGCACTTCCCTTTGGACATGGCCGGATCGCTTGTCGCCGCGCTGATTGCGGCCGCTATCGCGTGGTCACTATGTCCGCCAGTTCGCCGCTGGCTGCTCCCGGCGGCCGAATTTGTTTACTTCGGCATCTTGGATTTACTTCGCCTGCCGCACGCTGTTTTCCCACGTGAAAAGGGGGCGTGAACACTTTCGGCAGCTGCGGACCCACGGCTCTCCATCGGGAGCCGTGGGCTAACCTGACACGACGAACGTCGTACTTAGCGGAACCCGAACCCGATGGAGAACCCCGGCGCGCTGTAAACTGGCGGTGGCGGGGCGTAATAGGCGCGAGGTGGGGCCGCGTAGTAAGCAGGCGGAGGCGCCGGATAATAGGCTGGCGCCGGAGCGTAGTAGCCCAGCGGGGCATAGACCACTTGCGGCGGAGCATACAACTCGCGCGCTCGTTCGCGCCATTCGTGCTCGCGCCAGCGCTGTTCCCGCCACTCCTGGCGACGCCACCCGCCGTCACCGTCGAAGTCGTGAGCCTTTGCAGGCGTGCTCGCGGCGACAACCCCAAGTAGCCCGAACACTGCCAGAACCGTTGTGACCGCTCGCATGACGGTGCCTCGCACTTTCCGCAGCAAGCTTGCATCCCGAACGGTGGTCGACCCCATGAGAACGTCTGAATGACGGACCCATCCGCGATCGGGCTGCGCACCCGGCGGCGCTGGCTGCCGTGGGCTGGCGCCCTGGTCGGCGTCGCGGCACTCGCCTGGGTGCTGCGCGGCTTCGACCTTGACCGCTTCGTCGCCACGCTCGTCGGCGCCGACCCCCGCTTCCTTGCGCTGGTGCCGATCGCGGTCATGGGCGAGCAGCTCGTGCGGGCATGGAAGTGGCGCCAGCTCCTCCGCCCGCTGCGCCCTGGCATCGGGGTCTGGTACCTGTTCGGCGCGATCATGGCCGGCTACCTGCTGGCAATCCTGGTGCCGCTCGGCTTCGGCACCGTCGCCCGCTCCTGGCTGGTTGCGCGCCGCGAGGACCTGGAACTCACGGCGGTGCTCGCCACGGTGGCGCTCGACCGACTGACCGACGGCGTGGTGTTCGCCTTCCTCGTCCCGGCCGCCCTTCTGCTGGTGGCGTTACCCGACCCGACTGGCGGCATCCGCACCGGGCTGACCTGGGGCGCCGTTGGCAGCGTCGTACTGTTCGGCCTGCTGCTGCTCGCACTCGCGGCCTACAGGCGCGGGGCACTGCGTTCCGATGGATGGGTGGTCCGCCTCGTCGAGCGCCTGCCGGCGCGCGCTGCGGGGCCGGTGCGGCGCGCCTCCGCCTCCTTCGCGAACGGGATCGTGTGGCCGCGCGAGCCCTGGCGCGGCGTCGGCGTCGTGCTCGCGAGCGTGCTGATCAAGCTCCTCGCGGCCACGCACTTCCTGTGGGCGGGCCTCGCGCTGGGCGTCGCCCTGGCGCCGGGGCAGTACCTGTTCCTGATGGTCTTCCTCGGGTTCCTGGTGGTCCTCGGTCACTTCGCCCGGGTCACCGGCGGGGTCATTATCGGGGCGGTCTTCGCGCTGGGGCTGTTCGGCGTGCGCGAGGAGCAGGCGCTCGCCATGGTCCTGGTCGTCCAGGCGGCGGGCCTGCTGAGCATCGCCGCGATCGGGGCCCTCTCGCTGTGGCGCCAGGGCGTCGCGCTCGCGGACGTCCGCGCCACCGGAGGCGCCCATGCCGGCGGCGGCTGACGCGGGACGGCGCTTCGGAGATGGGGTGGACGGCCCCCAGCGGCATCGATGTGCCAAGGTGCGGGTCGTGAGAACCGGCAGAAAGGGAGCCGCCCGCGATGAGCATTACCATGATCGGCCTCGACACGGCCAAGTCGTTTTTCCAGGTCCACGCCG
>JBBSIT010000568.1:0-3760 GCA_038231995.1 Acetobacterales bacterium
GGAGGCCGAGCACGACGAGCGCGGCCGCGGCGGCGAGGGCGGAGAGGCCGCAATGGTAGCGCGCCTCCTGCCGGCGGTCGGAGTGCATGCCGTTGAGGATCATGCCGGCGGCGCCGCAGAGATAGATGGCCGCCATGATCCAGCCCACTATGGCCGGGCTGGCGAAGCCGACTTCCCGCACGATCGTCGGACCGAAGAAGGTGAGCGCCGAGTTGGCCATGATGATGCAGAAGTAGATGGCGACGAAGTACCAGATCTTCCGGTCCTTCAGCGCCGCGAACATGTTGTGCTCGCGAGGGCCGAGCGCCGCGCGGTCGCGATCGAGGTCCTCGGCCAGCAGGCGCCGCTCCTCCACGGTCAGCCAGTGCGAGGCCTTCTCCGGCCGGTCCGTGAGGTAGAGCAGGGTGACGATGCCGGCGATCACCGACGGGATGCCCTCGATCAGGAAGACCCATTGCCAGCCGGACCACCCGTTCGCGCCGTGCAGGCTGGTCATGAGGGTGCCCGCGACCGGGCCGCCGATCACGCCCGCGAGCGCGGAGGCCGACATGAAGAGACCGAAGGCCTTTGCCCGGCGGTCGGTCGGGAACCAGTAGGTCAGATAGAGGATGACGCCGGGGTAGAAGCCCGCCTCGAAGGCGCCGAGCAGGAAGCGCAGGACGTAGAACGTGGCCGGGGTCGTGACCCACATCATGGCGACGCAGGTGATCCCCCAGAGGATCGTGATCCGGGCGATGGTCTTCTTCGCGCCGATCCGCTCGAGCAGCAGATTGCTCGGCACCTCGAAGAAGAAGTAGCCGAGGAAGAAGATGCCGGCGCCGAGGCCATAGACCGTCTCGCTGAAGCGAGGCTCGCTCAGCATCTGCAGCTTGGCGAAACCGATGTTGACGCGGTCGATCCAGGCCAGGATCCAGAGGACCATGAGGAAGGGGATGAGCCGCCACGCCACCTTCCGATAGACCGCGTCCAGCGCCGTGTTCCGGGCGCCTCCCCCTGCGGTAGCCGTGCCGCCCGTGGCGTTGATTGCCGTTGCCATCTGTCCCTCCCTTGCCGGGGCGCCCGCCCCTGTTTTTTTAGCCGCTCGCCTCTCGATAGTCCTGTCGCCGCCCCGGTCAGAGGGCCGGCACCCTCTCCAGCCGCATCCCGGAGATCGCGAAGACCTCCTGGAGCGCCGCCTCGACCTCCGCCGACGCATCGTTGTCCAGCCGGCGCTCGAAGGCGGCGAGGATCTCGTCCTTGCCGCGGCCGCGGACCGCGATGATGAAGGGGAAGCCGAACTTCGCGCGGTAGGCCGCATTGAGGCGGTCGAACCGCTCGAACTCCGCCTCGTCCAGCCGGTCCAGCCCGACGCCGCCCTGCTCGCGTCTCGAATCCTCCGTCATCGCCCCGGTGCGGGCCGCCTTGCCCGCGAGCTCCGGATGCGCGCGCAGCAGCTCGACCTGTTCCCCGGCGGTCGCCGCACGGACGGCCGCAACCATCGCGGCATGCAGCGCGGCGGCGTCCGCGAAGGGGCGCTGGGGCCAGACCCGCTCCGCGACCCAGAGCGAATGCTCGAACACCGGGCCGAGCGTGGCGACGAAGCGATCCCGATCCATGCCGTTGACGGCCTGGATGTCGATCATGCGCCGCTCCCCCTGCGGCTGGACGGCCGGCCCGCGGGCATCTGGATGGGCGCGGGCGTGACCGTCTGGGCCGACAAGGCGCGGTAGAGGACGCCGCCGGCCACCGTGCCGATCAGCCAGCCCCAGTCGCCGACGTTGAGGATGAGGCCGAACGCGCCGAACAGCGCCAAGCCGATGGACAGCAGGCCGGACAGCACGAGCGAGATCAGCGCCCGGCGGTTCCAGCCGCCGTCGAAGTGGAACGACCCGGCGGGCGAGAGGGTGTAAAGGTCCTCGACCACGACGCGCTGCCGCCGCACCAGGTAGTAGTCGCTGACCATGATCCCGTACATCGGGCCGAGCACCGCGCCGAAGATGCCGACAAAGACGGTGATGGCGTGCGGGCTGGACACGAAGAGCCAGGGGCAGACGAGCACCGACAGGATGGAGGTGATCAGGCCGCCCGTCCGGAAGCTGATCTTCTCCGGATACAGGTTGGCGATGTCGTAGGCGGGCGAGATGAAGTTGGCGACGATATTGATGCCCATGGTCGCCACGATGAAGGTGACGGAGCCGAGCGCGACCACGAAGGGATTGCCGATCCGCTCCACGATCAGCACGGGGTCCATGATCGCCTCGCCGAAGACCTTGACCGTCCCCGCCGTCACGATGACCGTAACGAGCGAGAAGACGAGGAAGTTGACGGGCAGGCCGAGGAAGTTGCCGGTGCGCATGGTCTGCTCGGTCTTTGAGAACCGCGCGAAATCCCCGAAGTTCAGCAGCAGGGCGGCGAAGTAGGCCACGATCAGGATGGCCGCGTTCGCCATCGCGCCGAGCGACTCGATCCCCGTGTACTGCTTGCCGCCGAGCTGGAGCGAGAGGCTGGACAAGCCCGCGTGCCACAGGATCCAGGCCGCCAGCAGGAACATCACGGCATAGACGGCCGGGCCGCAGAAATCGATGAACCTGCGGATCGTCTCCATGCCGCTCTGGAAGATGGCGAGTTGGAAGATCCACATGAACAGGAAGCTGAACCAGCCCAGCGGCGACAGCCCGGCGATGCCGCCATGGGTGAGCGCCTCGGCGCCGGGGAAGAAGGTGAGCACCAGGACCTGCACCGCCTTGGACGCGAAATAGGTCTGCACCCCGTACCAGACGATGCCGACGACGCCGCGGATGACGGCGGCGAGGTTGGCGCCCATCACCCCGAAAGAGACGCGCGCCATCACCGGGAACGGGATGCCGAGCCGCTGGGAGGGCAGGCCGATCAGGTTCATCAGGAAATAGACGGCGACGATGCCGACCAGCATGGAGATCAGCACCTGCCAGCCTGTCAGGCCCAGGAAGAACAGGCTGGCCGCGAAGGTGTAGCCGCCCACCGAGTGCACGTCGGACATCCACATCGCGAAGACGCTGAACACGCCCCAGGTGCGACCCTCCGGCGCAGTCGGCGCGAGGTCGTGGTTGTACAGCCTCGGATCGGCCCCGGGGACCGCCTGCGTGATGATGCCGCTGGTGTGGGACGCCATGGTGCTCTCCTGTCCTGGCTTGCGAGCGACGATTACGCTTCGCTGCCTCCGAGCAGCGCCAGCAGCGTTAGTGCTATGACCTCGGTCGCCTTGTGCAGGTCCGAGAGCGGCAGGCGCTCGTCGGCCCGGTGCGCGTTCGCCTCCTCGATCGTATGCGGGCCGGCCCCATACAGCACGGTCGGTACGCCCGCCGCGGCGTAGTGGCGCGCGTCCGTGTAGAGCGGCACGCCCGTCGCCGCGACCGGCTCGCCCATGACCTTCGTCGCGATCGCGCACAGCGTCTCGGTCAGGCGCTGCCCGCCCGGGAGCGGCACCAGCGGCTCGGCGAGCAGGATGCAGCGCACGGCCACCCGGGCCTGCGGGAACGCCCCGGCGGCCTCCGCGATGACCCGGCGCAGCTCCGCCTCCACCTCCGCCGAGCTCTCCTCCGGGATCATCCGCCGGTCGAGCCGGAACGTGACCCGGTCCGGCACCACGTTCGTGTTGATGCCGCCCTTGATCAGCCCCACGGTGAGCTGCGGGCTGCCGATGCCGGGGGTCGCGGAGACCCGCCCGGCCAGACCCCTGCGCCACGCATACAGCGCCGACAGGATCGCGGTGGCCGCCTCCAGCGCGTCCACCCCGGTGAAC
>JBBSIT010000569.1:0-3758 GCA_038231995.1 Acetobacterales bacterium
CTGCGCGAGCTGGCGGCGGAACGCGTCCTGCATCTCCGGCACCTCGATTCGGCGGTCGCCCACAGTCGCGACCGCGGTGTCGTGGCCGACGTTGCGGACCACGTCGCCGATGCCCCACAGGGCGAACGAGGCCACCAGCACCAGGAAGAACACCTTGGCGACCCAGGTGTTCAGGAAACCACGAAAGACAGCGAGCATGCAGCGATCCCTGCGAAAAGGCCGCGCACCATAGGGTTGCACGGCAGGATTTGCCAGCGCCCGGCGCGACTGCGATACGAGAGCGGGCTGCCGGGGGACAGGATGCGCCATCTGATCGCGGGAAACTGGAAGATGAACGGGCTCCGTGCGCCGGCGCTGGCGCTGGCTGCAGCCCTGCGGAATGCCGGGCCGATCGAAGGGTGCGACCTGCTCGCCTGTCCGCCCGCGACGGTCCTGGCCCTGCTCGCGGACGCGCTGGCCGGATCGCACGTCATGGTCGGCGGGCAGGATTGCCATGCAGCGCCCGCGGGTCCGCATACCGGCGACGTGTCTGCATCGATGCTGCGCGACGCCGGGGCGACCGCGGTGATCGTCGGCCACTCCGAGCGGCGGCAGGACCACGGCGAGACGGACCGGGCGGTCCGGGCCAAGGCGCATGCGGCGCAGGCGGCGGGGCTGCTGCCCATCGTGTGCGTGGGCGAGACCGAGCAGGAGCGGCTCGATGGCCGGGCTGATATCGTGGTTGGCAGCCAGTTGCTGGGCAGCGTCCCGGAGGGCTTCATCGGCGCGGTCGCCTATGAACCGGTGTGGGCGATCGGCACCGGCAGGACGCCGGCGGACACCGAGGTCGCGGACATGCACGCGGCGATCCGCCAGGTGCTGCTGGACCATCTCGGCCCGGACGGTGCGGCGGTCCGCATCCTCTACGGCGGGTCGGTAAAGGCGGCGAACGTGGCGTCGCTGCTCGCGTTGCCAGAGGTCGGCGGCGCGCTGGTCGGCGGCGCCAGCCTGATGGCCGCGGACTTCATCGCGATCGCGCGCGCGGCGTCCACGCTTTCCCCGCCCGCCGCGTCCGCGCTTTCCAAGGACGGCGCGGGCGCGTAGAAGGCGCGGCTTCTGCCGCTGGGAACACACAGACCACATGACCACCGTCCTGCTCATCATACACCTGTTCGTGACGCTCGCGCTGATCGGCGTCGTGCTGATCCAGCGCAGCGAGGGCGGCGGCCTCGGCATCGGCTCGTCCCAGGGAATGGGCGGGTTCATGACCGGGCGCGGCACGGCCAACCTGCTCACGCGGGCGACCGCGGTGCTCGCGACCATGTTCATGCTGCTGTCGCTGAGCCTGGCCTTGCTCAACCGCGGCACCGCCGGCGTCGGCCGGTCGCTGCTGGATGCGCCGCCCGCGGCCTTGCCGGCGATCCCCGGCGTTCCCGCCGCACCCGGCGTGCCGGCGCTCCCCACGGCGCCAGAGGCTGCCGCCCCCGCCAGCCCGGCGCCGGCTGCCGACCCGGCACCCACATCCACACCGCCGGCGACCCGCCCCTCATCCGTTCCGACGAACTGACCTGCGCGTTTGGGGGTTCACCCCGATCGGGTGCCCGGTGTATCAAGATCGTCCATGACGCGGTTCGTATTCATCACCGGCGGCGTGGTCTCCTCGTTGGGTAAAGGCATCGCGTCGGCGGCGCTGGGCGCGCTGCTGCAGGCGCGCGGCTATTCCGTCCGCCTGCGCAAGCTCGACCCCTACCTCAACGTCGACCCGGGCACGATGAGCCCGTATCAGCACGGCGAGGTGTTCGTAACCGATGACGGGGCGGAAACCGACCTCGACCTCGGCCATTACGAGCGCTTCACCGGCGTTCATGCCGGGCGGTCGGACAACGCCACGACGGGGCGCATCTACTCCGAAGTGATCGCCAAGGAGCGGCGAGGCGACTATCTCGGTGCGACCGTGCAGGTCATCCCGCACATCACCGACGCGATCAAGGACGCCATTGTCCGGGATGCCGACGGGCTCGACTTCGTGCTGATCGAGATCTGCGGCACGGTCGGCGACATCGAGAGCCTGCCGTTCCTGGAAGCGATCCGCCAGCTCGGCAACGAGCTGGGTCCGGAGCGGACGATGTACGTGCACCTGACGCTGGTGCCCTACATCCGCTCGGCCGGCGAGCTGAAGACCAAGCCGACGCAGCACTCCGTGAAGGAGCTGCTGAACGTCGGCATCCAGCCGCAGATGCTGCTGTGCCGGTGCGACCGGCAGATCCCGGACAACGAGCGGCGCAAGATCGCCAGCTTCTGCAATGTCCGGCCGCAGGCCGTCATCGCAGCGCTCGACGTGGACACCATCTACGCCGTGCCGATTAGCTATCACGAGGAGGGCATGGACCGTGAGGTGCTGCGCCACTTCGACCTGCCGTTCGAGACCGAGCCGGACCTCTCGGCATGGCAGCGCATCGTCGATACCGTGCGCGCGCCGGAGGGCGAGGTGCGCATCGCCGTGGTGGGCAAGTACACGAACCTGCTGGACAGCTACAAGTCGTTGAACGAGGCGCTGGCGCATGGCGGCATCGCCAACGGCGTCGGCGTGAGGCTGGACTGGGTGGACAGCCAGATCTTCGAGCAGCCCGACACCGTGACCCAGCTCGAGGGCGTGCACGGCATCCTGGTGCCCGGCGGCTTCGGCGAGCGTGGCACCGAGGGCAAGATCGCCGCCGTGCGCTTCGCCCGCGAGCGCGGAGTGCCGTTCCTCGGCATCTGCTTCGGCATGCAGATGGCCGTGATCGAGTGCGCTCGCAACATGGCCGGGATGGCGGACGCCTCCACGACCGAGTTCGGACCGTGCGACACTCCCGTGGTCGGGCTGCTCACGGAGTGGGCGCGCGGCAATGAGATCGAGCGCCGGGCCGAGGGCGGCGACCTCGGCGGCACCATGCGGCTCGGCGCCTACCCGGCGCGCCTCGATCCCGGCTCGCTGGTCAGCGCTGTGTACGGTGCGACCGAGATCGCGGAGCGCCATCGCCACCGCTACGAGGTGAATGTGCACTACCGGGATCAGTTGGAGGAGACGGGCCTGCGTTTCTCCGGCATGTCGCCCGATGGCATCCTGCCCGAGATCATAGAACTGCCCGGCCATCCCTGGTTCATCGGCGTGCAGTATCACCCCGAGCTGAAATCGAAGCCGCTCGATCCGCATCCCCTGTTCGCCAGTTTCATCGCGGCCGCGGTGCGTCAGGCCCGGCTTGTCTGACCGGCCCCCTGTCGTGTCTGAGATGCGCACTGTCCGGGTCCGGGATATCGAGATCGGCAACGACCGGCCTTTCGTGCTGATCGCCGGGCCGTGCCAGATCGAGTCGGAGGCGCATGCCTTCGAGGTCGCAGACGCACTGCGCGGCATCGCGCAGCGGGCCGGCGTGCCGCTGATCTACAAGAGCAGTTTCGACAAGGCGAACCGCACCAGCGTCGCCGCAGCGCGCGGAGTCGGGATGGAACGGGGCCTGTCCATCCTGGCCGCGGTGCGCGAGCGTTACCGCATCCCGGTGCTGACCGACGTGCATGCGGCCGAGCAGTGCGACCCGGCGGCCGAGGTGGTCGATGTGCTGCAGATCCCTGCTTTCCTGTGCCGGCAGACCGACCTGCTGCTGGCGGCCGGCGAGACCGGGCGGGCGGTCAACGTGAAGAAGGGCCAGTTCCTGGCGCCCTGGGACATGGAGAACGTGGCGGCCAAGATCGCATCGACGGGCAATGAGAGCATCCTGCTGACCGAACGCGGCGCGAGC
>JBBSIT010000570.1:0-3749 GCA_038231995.1 Acetobacterales bacterium
CAACGTGATCCGGGCATACTACTACGCCGCCTTGCTGGACACGGACGAATATTCCCCGCTCAAGCCGCTCACGGACTGGCTGGCCTATAACGGCTACACGCTCATCACGAAGACCGCTCGGGAATTCACCGACGCGGCTGGGCGCCGGCGCGTGAAGGGCAACATGGACGTGGAGCTGGCCATCGACATGCTGGAGCTCTCGCCGCATGTCGATCACGCCGTGCTGTTCAGCGGCGACAGCGACTTCCGCAGGCTCGTCGAGGCCGTGCAGCGCCGCGGCGTGCGCGTGACGGTGGTGTCGTCGATCCGCACCAGCCCGCCGATCGCCGCGGACGATCTTCGCCGCCAGGCCGACCAGTTCCTGGAGCTGGCCGACATCGGGTCCGAGTTCACCCGGCGCCAGACCGAGCCGCGCCGCATGGCGCCCCGCCCCGCGCCGCCCCAAGCCAACCCGACCGATGCCGCCTGACGCCGGCATCGCGGCGCCCCCGCCGGACTGTCCGCTCTGCCCGCGCCTGGTCGAGTATCGCCATGACAACCAGGCCAGCCACCCCAACTGGTTCAACGCGCCCGTGCCGAGCTGGGGCGACCCGGCGGCGCCGCTGCTCATCGTCGGCATGGCCCCGGGCGTCAAGGGCGCGAACCGGACGGGCCGGCCGTTCACGGGCGATCATGCCGGCCTGCTGCTCTATCGGACCTTGCAGACGTTCGGCTTGGCGGAGGGCACGTACGACGCGCGGCCGGATGACGGCTTGCTGCTGCGGGGCTGTCGAGTCGTCAACGCCGTGCGCTGCGTGCCGCCCGCGAACCTGCCGCAGCCGGTCGAGGTCCGCACCTGCAACCAGTTCCTCGCGGCCGAGCTTCGCGGCATGCCCAACTTGCGCGTCGTGCTGGCGCTCGGCGTCCTCGCGCATGCGGCGGTTCTGCGAGCCTGCGGCATTCCCGCGGCGCGCATCCGCTTCCGCCACGGCGAGATCGTGCCCCTTCCGGACGGGCTGCTGCTCGCGGACTGCTACCATGTGTCGCGCTACAACACGAACACCGGGTTGCTGACGACCGAGATGTTCGAGCAGGTCGTGCTGAACGTGCTGCGGCGACTTGCTGCCGACGAGGCGAGCTAACCCTTCGCGCGCATCAGCCGGGCCTTGTCCCGCTGCCAGTCGCGCGCGGCGACGGCCTGCCGCTTGTCGTGCTTCTGGCGCCCTTGCGCCACCCCGAGCAGCACCTTCGCGATTCCGCGCTCGTTGAAGTGGATCTGCAGCGGCACGACCGTCAGGCCGTCGCGTGTCGTGGCGCCGAGCAGCTCGCCGACCTGCTTGCGCTTGAGCAGCAGCTTGCGCGGCGCGCGGGGCTCGAAGCGCGACAGGACGCCGCCCTGGTATTCCGGGATGTAGCAATTGAACAAGAACAGCTCGCCCTCGCGCTCCCCCGCCCAGGCCTCGGTCAGGGTCGCGCGGCCGTGGCGGAGCGACTTCACCTCCGGCCCCTTCAGCACGATCCCGGCCTCGACCGTCTGCTTGATCGTGTAGTCGTAGCGCGCCTTGCGGTTCTGCGCGGCGATGCCGTGCGAGATCAGGCCGGACTTCCTGGTCGTCTTATTGTCAGCCATCCGCCGATGCCTAGTTGAGCAGCCCTGCCCCGGCCATCGCGTCGCGCACCTGGCTGCGGATGGCGTCGGACACGGGGGCGAGCGGCAGGCGGCAATGGTCGGTGCCGTGGCCGAGTAGGCTGGCGGCGAACTTCACCGGGCCGGGACTGGTCTCCGCGAACATGGCGTCATGCAGCGGCAGCAGCCGGTCCTGGATCTGCATCGCGCCCGCGATATCGCCGGCCTGCCAGGCGTCGTGCATCTCGCTCAGCAGCCGCGGCGCTACGTTGGCGGTCACGCTGATGCAGCCAGCGCCGCCCGCCGCCAGGAAGGCGAGCGCGGTATGATCTTCGCCGGAGAGTTGGCAGAACTCGGGGCCGCAGGACCGGCGCGTATGCAGTGGCCGCGCCAGGTTGGCCGTCGCGTCCTTCACGCCCACGATGTTGCGGTGCCGGGCGAGCCGGGACATCGTCTCCACGCTCATGTCCACGACGCTGCGCGACGGGATGTTGTAGATGATCACGGGTAGATCGACCGTGTCCGCGATCGCCGTGTAGTGCAGGTAGAGGCCCTCCTGCGTCGGCTTGTTGTAGTAGGGCGTCACGATCAGGGCGGCGTCGGCGCCGGCCTCCTTGGCGTGCCGGGTCAGCTCGATCGCCTCCGCCGTGCTGTTCGAACCGGCCCCGGCGATCACCGGCACGCGCCCAGCCGCCACCTCGACGGCGATCTCGACGACACGGTGATGCTCCATGTGGTCCAGCGTCGGGCTCTCGCCCGTGGTGCCGACGGGAACGATGCCCTGCGTGCCCTGCCCGATCTGCCAGTCCACGAAACTGGCGAACGCAGCCTCGTTTACCGTGCAGTCGCGACGCATGGGCGTGATCAGCGCGACCAGGGATCCTCTGAACATGGCGCCCTCCAGGCGTGCGATCGACGGATTGCCGAGCTGACGATCCAGGACCCGGCGTACGGCCGCGGCCCTCATCAGGTCGGAGAGGTAGGGACACTAAGCACGCAGGGGGTGCGCTGCAACCCCGCGACGGGCTACAACGGGCCGTGCTCCGCGCCGCTCCCCTGCTGCTTGCCCTGATTGCCGTGCCGTCCGAAGGAAGGGCGCAGGAGATCCTGGCCGCCGTGCGCGCCGATCGGTGGATCGAGGCCGACGCCCTCGCGGCCGAGCATCCCGACCCGGTCGCGCGCAAGATCGTGCTGCACGCACGGTTGCTGACGCCCGGCGCCGCGCGGGTCGCCGAGATCGCCGACTTCATGGCCATGAACCCGGATTGGCCGCAGCAGGCCGTGTTGAGCCGCCGCTTGCAGGAGGCCATCGCCGCCGAGGGCGACGACGGGTCCGTTCTGAAGGCCTGCGCCCGCCGACCGCCGCAGACACCTGCCCCGCTACTGCGCTGCGCCGACGCATCGACGCGGGCCGCACGTCCGTTCGACGCCGCCCGCTCGGCCCGCGAGGCCTGGCTCACCGGCATCACAGACCCGGCGGCCGAGAGCGCCTTCCTGCGGCAGTGGGGCCGCGTGCTGACCGCCGAGGACCATCAGGCTCGGTTCGACCGGCTCGCCTGGACCGACAACGGCGCTGCAGGAGGCCCCGCGGCACGCCAAGCTGCGCGTCTAGCCCCCCAGCAGCGCGCGTTGGCCGAGGCGCGCCTGGCCCTGAAGCGCGACGATCCGTCAGCAGCAGCTCTCATAACCGCCCTCTCCAGCACGCAGCGGACTGATCCCGGGTTGGTGCTCGATCAAGCCAAATGGCTGCGCCGCGCGGGGTTGGACGCGCTGGCGCTGACCGTGTGGACGGCATACGGCGGCGAGGCGGAGCGCGCAGCGCCTGCGGAGCGCAAGCCCGCCTTCTGGGACGAGCGGAACCTGCTGGCCCGGCGCTTGCTGCGGCAGGGCAATGCCGCCGGCGCCTACGCGCTGGCCAGCGGCCATGCCCAGCTCGCGACGGAGCAGGCCGCTGACGCCGAGTTCCTCGCCGGCTTCATCGCCCTGCGCCGCCTGGCCCAGCCGGACGCGGCCGCAACGCACTTCCAGGCGCTGGCGAAGCTATCGAAGGCAGCGATCACCCAAGGGCGCGCCCAGTACTGGCTCGGCCGCGCCGCGGCGGCGAGAGGCGATACCGAGGCTGCGCGCGCCGCCTACGCCGCGG
>JBBSIT010000571.1:0-3742 GCA_038231995.1 Acetobacterales bacterium
GCAATCCAGAATCCACCAGTGGCCCGCTACACCGGCGCACCATCCGCCCGACCCCAGCCGTCCCAAACGCACGCTCTACCCACACGGTGAGCAATTACACGCGAGGTCTATCTCTCAAATAAAGCCAGAACGCAACGATGCTGATCGGTGTGCCTATCACACCAATGACACCCAAGGCGAGACTCCAGTCGAAAATCATGTCGTCCTCTGGCTTTTTTAGCCTCACCGTTGCCACGAGCCACGCGGCATGGGCTGTATGGCTTCTAAACCGCGTCCAGTTTGGAAAGCATAGTGCCGCCCCTGTGATCAGGGGCACGGCATCGCAGTCACCTTCTCTGGCCAGAGGCGGACAGGACCATGGTTTTCAAACTGGACGCGGTTTAGACCAGCCCGACCTTCTTAACGATAGTGGTGCTGGCCAGGTCGCCCCGTTCTGCTCGCCGGAGATGCCCAGCTTGCGGCACTTCCGTTTTCGTGTGGCCACTATCCACCGCGATGCGCACCAACCTGCTCCAGACCTGTGCTAACCTTCCCTCAATGCTCGCGACCTCCAAGCTCCCTGTCCGCATGTCCGTGACGAGTTCCTGGCCTGGAACCCCGGGGACGGTCAGGCATGGCAACTGGTGGATGGCGAGCCGCAGGCCATGGCGCCAGCGAATCGCACGCATGGGACTCTGCAAGGCGAGCTAGAGGCCTTGATCCGCAACCATCTCGCGGCCCAGGACGGGCCGTGCGTCGCTGTGATGCTGCCCGGCGTGATCCCGCACGTGCAGGCCAGCCACAGCATGCGCATCCCCGACCTCGCCGTGACCTGCTCCGACTACCAGGCGGAGGAGACTGGCCTCACCGACCCGGTGCTGGTCGTGGAAATCCTGTCGCCCAGCAACCAGGCTGAGACCTGGGCCAACGTGTGGACCTACACAACCATCCCGAGCGTGCGGGAAATCCTGGTGCTGCGCAGCGCCACAGACGGCGCCGACCTGCTGCGCCGTGGCCCAGACGGCGCCTGGCCGCAGGAGCCGCTGAATGTCACGGATGGCGACCTCGTGCTGGAGAGCATCGGGCTGCGCGTGAAGCTCGCCGACATCTACCGGACGACGCGCCTGCGCCGGAGCGCGTAGGCCCCTCTAAGCCGTCCGGTCCCCGCCCACCCCCAGCGCCGCCTGCGCCGCCGCCAGCCGGGCGACCGGCACGCGATACGGGCTGCACGACACGTAATCCAGCCCGATCTCCTCGCAGAACGCGATGCTCGCGGGGTCGCCGCCGTGCTCGCCGCAGATGCCCATCTTGAGGCCGTTCTTGGTCGCGCGCCCCTTCTCGGCGGCGATGCGCACCAGCGCGCCCACGCCGTCGATGTCGATGGACACGAACGGGTCCTTCGGCAGGATGCCGGCGTCCACGTAGTGCGGCAGGAACTTGCCGGCGTCGTCGCGCGACAGGCCGAAGGCGGTCTGCGTCAGGTCGTTGGTGCCGAAGCTGAAGAAATCCGCGGCCTCGGCGATCCGGTCCGCGGTCAGCGCCGCGCGCGGCAGCTCGATCATGGTGCCGACGAGGTACTCGATGGTCCGGCCCCGCTCGCGGAACACCTCCGCCGCCACCCGATCCACCTGGGCGCGGGTGATCTCCAGCTCCTTCTTGGCGCCGACCAGCGGGATCATGATCTCAGGCACCGGCGCCTCGCCCGCCGCCTCGGCCGCATCGATCGCGCCCTCGAAGATCGCGCGCGCCTGCATCTCGTAGATCTCGGGGTAGGTGATGCCGAGCCGGCAGCCGCGATGCCCCAGCATCGGGTTCGCCTCCGCCAGCTCCGCGGCCCGGCGGCGCACCTGCTCCATGTCCTGCCCGAGTGCTGCCGCCACGTCCGCCAGCTCGCTCTCCTGGTGCGGCAGGAACTCGTGCAGCGGCGGGTCGAGCAGGCGGATGGTGACGGGCAGGCCCGCCATGATGCGGAACAGGTCGGCGAAGTCCTGCCGCTGGAATGGCAGCAGCCTGGCGAGCGCCGTGCGCCGTCCGGCCTCGTCATGCGCCATGATCATCTGCCGCACGGCGCCGATGCGCTCGGGGTCGAAGAACATATGCTCGGTGCGGCATAGCCCGATGCCCTCGGCGCCGAACTTGCGCGCGGTCTCGGCGTCGAGCGGCGTCTCGGCGTTGGTGCGCACCCGCAGCCGCCGGGTCTCGTCGGCCCAGCCCATCAGGGTGGCGAAGTCGCCGGACAGGCTCGGCTCGATCATGACGACAGCGCCCACGAACACCTCGCCGGTCGCGCCGTCGAGCGTGATGGTCTCGCCCGCGCGGACCGTGCGTCCCTGCGCCGACAGCGTCTGCGCGCCGTAATCGACGCTCACGCCCCCAGCGCCCGCGACGCAAGGCCGGCCCATGCCGCGCGCGACCACGGCGGCGTGGCTGGTCATGCCGCCGCGCGTGGTCAGCACGCCGCGGGCGGCGTGCATGCCATGGATGTCCTCGGGGCTGGTCTCGATGCGCACCAGGATGACGGCCTCGCCCTTGGCCGCGCGCATCTCGGCCTCGTCGGCGCTGAACACCGCAGCACCCGAGGCGGCGCCGGGGCTGGCGGGCAGCCCCTTGCTGAACAGCTTGCGTGCCGCCTTGGGGTCGAGCGTGGGATGCAGGAGCTGGTCGAGCGACGCCGGGTTGACGCGCTTGACCGCCTCGGTCCGGTCGATCAGCCCACTCTGGGCCATCTCGACGGCGATGCGGAGCGACGCCGCCGCGGTGCGCTTGCCGCTGCGGGTTTGCAGCATATACAAGCGGTTCTGCTGCACGGTGAACTCGATGTCCTGCATGTCGCGGTAGTGCCGCTCCAGCCGGTCGCGCACCTGCAGCAGCTCGGCGTAGGCGTCGGGCAGCGCCTCCTCCATGCTGACCTCGCCGGGCTTGGCGCGCGCGCGGGACATGGGCTGCGGCGTGCGGATGCCGGCGACCACGTCCTCGCCCTGGGCATTGACCAGGAACTCGCCGTAGAACAGGTCCTCCCCCGTGCTGGGGTCGCGGGTGAAGCACACGCCGGTGGCGCAGTCCTCGCCCATGTTGCCGAACACCATGGCCTGCACGTTCAC
Organism: Acetobacterales bacterium; assembly: GCA_038231995.1. Lineage (GTDB taxonomy): Bacteria > Pseudomonadota > Alphaproteobacteria > Acetobacterales > Acetobacteraceae > JBBSIT01. The sequence continues at coordinate 3,081 of JBBSIT010000571.1, forward strand.
GGCAGTGCCCCAGCTCGCGGGGATGTCGTGCAACCGGCGATAAGTGTTGGCGCGCGGGTTCATCCAGCTCCCGAACACGGCGCCGATCGCGCCCCATAGCTGCTCGTGCGGGTCCTGCGGGAACGGGGCGCCGCGCTCGGCCGCGACCATCTCCTTGTACTCGGCGACCACCCGCCGCCAGTCGTCCGGGCTGAGCCCGGTGTCCTCCGTCACGTCGGCGTCCAGCTTGGCCGTCTCGATGATCTCCTCGAACCGGTGGTGCTCGACGCCGAGCACGACGGAGCCGTACATCTGGATGAAGCGCCGGTAGCTGTCCCAGGCGAAGCGCGCGTCGCCGCTGGCCCGCTCCAGGCCGAGCACCGTCTCGTCGTTGAGGCCGAGGTTCAGCACCGTGTCCATCATGCCCGGCATCGACACCCGCGCGCCGGAGCGGACCGAGACCAGCAGCGGCCGCTCGGCGTCGCCGAAGCGCAGCCCGACTGCCTGCTCCACGAGCGCCAGCGCCGCGTGCACCTCGGCCTCCAGCTCGGCCGGAGACTTGCGCCCGTTCTCGTAGTAGGCGGTGCAGACCTCGGTCGTGATGGTGAAGCCCGGCGGCACCGGCAGGCCGATGCTCGCCATCTCTGCCAGGTTCGCGCCCTTGCCGCCGAGCAGGTCGCGCA
>JBBSIT010000572.1:0-3740 GCA_038231995.1 Acetobacterales bacterium
CAGTTCTGACGACACCTTCACCAGAAAGCCGCCATATGGGAATGACCGCCGTGCAGCCAAGCACAACAACTATGGGTCTCGAACTGGACGCAGTTTAGGACTTTCATTACTTATCTTCCCGACCCCGACCCGAGCAGGCCACGCGGATTGACTTCCCACATCCGTCGGCTCCGAAGCTACGCCCCTTGAGCCAGGCATGGCACGGACCATTGCAGTTAGGTTTGGCACATCGCTGAAGTCTACTTCGGCACCTGGCAGCCGATCGCCCCACTCTGTTTTCATTCTGTGGAACGCTCGTCTGGGAACGTCACGCCGTCCAGATCTCCTTTCACGCACCGTCAAACGTGGAATGGCTGCCGCCCGTGAGTCGGCTCCCTTCCGGTGCGGTGCTACCGGGCACGGCGTGCCCTGGCGACGGCGGCGCGGAGATGGAAGCAGGCAAGGAATCACAGCAGCGCCGAGAGGAGGGTGGGCCAAGCGCGCGCGAGCAGCAGCCCGCTCATCGCCGACCACTGCGAGATCGCGGCGGGCGTGGGCGGCGGTTTGGGCCTGGCGCCGTCTGTCGACCTGGGGGAGGATATCGGCATGTTCCAGTCCAGCTACGGCACCGCGCCGGACATCGCCGGCCAGGGCGTTGCCAACCCGGTGGCGGTGATCCTCTCAGGGGCCATGCTGCTGGACTGGCTGGCGGACCAGCACGGCGGTGCTGGCTGCCGCGCCGCAGCAGCCGCCATTGCGGCCGCGGTTGGTGCCGTGCTGGCGTCCCGGCCGCGCACGCGGGACCTGAGCGGCGATGCCGGCACGCAGGAGGTGACTTGCGCCATGCGTGCGGCGCTGCCGGCATGACCACCGACACCTTCGACTACGTGATCGTCGGCGCCGGCGCGGCCGGGTCCGTGTTGGCGAACCGCCTGACCGATGATCCGGCGGTGACGGTTTGCGTGCTGGAGGCCGGGCCGCCGGACCACAACCCATGGATCCATGTTCCGGCCGGCTTCACCAAGACCCTGTTCGACCCGTCCTGCACCTGGCAGTTCAAGACGGAGCCGACACCGAACACCGCCAACCGCGCCATCGCCACCACGCAAGGCCGCACCCTGGGCGGGTCCAGCAGCATCAACGGCATGGTATACAACCGCGGCCAGCCGGCGGACCTGGACAGTTGGGCGCAGCGCGGCAACCGCGGCTGGGGCTACACCGACATGCTGCCGTACTATCGCCGCACGGAGCGTCGGGTCGGCCATGGCGACCCTGCCAAACGCGGACGCGACGGCGGCATCCCCGTGACCGACATGGACTGGCACCACCCGATCAGCGAGGCGTTCATCGCCGGCGCCGTCGCCGCGGGTATCCCGCGCAACCCCGATTACAACAGCGGCGACCAGGCCGGAGTCGGCTACTTCCAGCGGGTGATCGAGCGGGGGCGCAGGGTCAGCGCCGCGCGCGCCTTCCTGAAGCCCGCCCGCAGCCAGCCAAACCTGGACGTGCGGACAAACGCCCGCGCCCGCGCGGTCCTGTTCGAGGGCAAGCGCGCCACAGGCGTCAGCGACCTCCGCGCGCCCGGCGGCCCGGCAACCCTCGTCCATGCCCGCCGGGAGGTGGTGCTGTGCGCCGGCACCGTGAACACGGCACGGCTGCTGCAGGTGTCCGGCGTGGGGCCGGCCGGGCTGCTGGGCGGGCTGGGCGTGCCCATCATCCACGAGCTGCGCGGCGTGGGCGAGAACTTCCGCGACCACTACGCCGTGCGCTGCGTGGTGCGGGCGCGGCCCGGCACCGTCACGCTGAACGAGCTGGCCCGCGGCCCGCGCCTGGCGGGACAGGTGCTGCGCTGGGCCAGCGGACGGCCGAGCATCCTGGCCCAGGCGCCGTCCCAGGTCCACGTGTTCTGGAAGTCCTGGGACGGGCTGGACGCGCCGGACTTGCAATGCGTGTTCACGCCGGGCAGCTACCAGCAGGGCCGGACCTATATCCTCGACTACTATCCCGGCTTGACCGCAGGCGCCTGGCCGCACCGGCCGGACAGCACGGGCTGGGTGCGCGCTCGCAGCACGGACCCGTTCACCGATCCCCTGATCCAGCCCAACTACCTGTCCGACGCAGGCGACCAGCGTGTGACGCTGGGCGGCATCCGCCTGGTCCGTCATCTGCTATCCACGCCCGAGCTTGCCCCGTACGTGGACCGGGAAACCCTTCCCGGGCCGGACGTGCAAAGCGATGACGAGCTGCTGGACTACGCCCGCGCCAACGGCACGACCTGCTATCACCTGATTGGCACCGCTCGCATGGGCCCAGGCACTGATCCGGGTGCTGTCGTGGACGACACCCTGCAGGTGCATGGCATGGAGCGCCTGCGCGTGGTGGACGCCTCGATCATGCCCACGATGCCGTCCGCCAACACCTATGCCACTACGCTGATGATCGCGGAACGCGGGGCGGACCTGATCCGGGGCCGGCCCGCGCCGGAGGACACGGCGTAGCGTGCGGACGCAGGCTTGCGGGGTAGCCAGCTGTGGGCACGCGTGCAGGTGAAGGCGGCGAACAGCTCGGTGCCGGCGGCCCGGTCCTCCTATCGCCAGATGGAGAACACGAGCTTGCCCGCCCAGGTGTGCACGCCCACCAAGCACAGCACGGCCGCCAAGCTGGCCTCGACGGGGGACGGTGCGTCCGTCATCGTCTGCAGTCTCCCCTTCCCGCAGCCTCGGGCTGTCCGCGGCATGCCGACGCCGGCGCAGTTCGGCCAGCGCCGGAAACCGGCGCGGTTCTGGGCGTTCGTGCCGATTAAGGCAATCCCGGCTAAGGCGTGGTAAACGGATAGCGCCCTCACTCTGCGATGCTCGGCCACCGGCCGGTCCCCCTGCCCCGGCTCCAACTACCTTCGATAAGGCGGATTTCCTTGCGGTTTCGCTCGCCTGCTGGATTTCACGCACCGTCAAACGCTCTGATGAGTTCGTAATCTCGCCTCCACCCCGTGCAGCCGTGCTAGCTTCGCCCTCATGGATCAGCCTACGCCCGAGTCGCCCAGCGGTTCTCACCTACTCTCGCCGACAATGTAGTTTCGTTATCAGCGTGGACTGTCGGTTTGATCTTGCAGATCAGTAAGGCAGCCGCAGCGGGTGAGGGCCTGAGTTGAACGCTTCCGCCCTCGAACCGCGCCTGGCCGACGAGCTGAGAGCCTTGCTGGATCAGGGGCTCGCTTCCGGCGCGCTCATGTCGCCGGCGCAGATGGACCAGCACTTCACGGCCTTCCGGGACCGCTTCGGCCCGGCCATGCTGCGCGACTTGGACGGTGAGGCTCTGCTTCGCTTGATGCACGGGCGGCAGGACAGCGATGCCAGGTGCCTCGCCTACTGGCTAGAGTTCAAGAACGACGACGAGTTCGCCGGCTACAAGTTCGGCGGGATTGGGGGCGGCTCGGCCCTGAAATACGGCCTCTACCAGCGCCAGACCGACGGAGCCTGGATCGCGGGCTGGGCGGGCGAGCAGAAGGTCCTCTCGCTCCCGGATGCCATCGCGACGACGCGCCGGCAGCGTGACGAGCTGCTGGCTGGCGACGAGGTGCTGGCCGCCATGGACGCGGCTGATACATCGGATGCGACCTACGGTCGGTTGCAGGCGGCGATGGAGGCGCGGCGCCGGAGCTGCACCGTGACGGCTGGGCACACAAATACTGGTTCCTCATCCATCCGGACCGGCTAGCCCGTCTTATTCACGAGACAGCCGCAAATTGCCGTTTTTCTGAA
>JBBSIT010000573.1:0-3739 GCA_038231995.1 Acetobacterales bacterium
AGGCGGTCGCGGCGATGGCGGCGGCATTGAATTCCCCGCATGAGATCTCGGCCGCCGCGCACCTGCCCTCTGCTATTGCCGCCCGGATGGGTTCGGTGGAATTGGGGGTTGGCGCCGTCACGGCGCTGCGGCTGGAAGGACCGCGTCCTTCGGTGGAGTACCGCGCAGATGTTCTGGGCAAGGCGCTGGGAGAGACCGTGCGGCTGGGCCGGGTGGAGACCGAGCAGTTCTGGACGGGGATCGGCGCGGTGCAGCCCTTCGCCGGGCAAGCTGACCGGGCGGTCTGGCGCGTCTGCCCGACGCCGAGCGCCGCCCCCGCGCTGGTCCGGCGCCTCCAGGCCGCATTTGGCTCCACGGAGGCGTTCTACGACTGGGGCGGCGGGCTGGTGTGGCTCAGCGTGCCGGCCACTGGGGAGGGCGGCGCGGCGTTGGTGCGCGGAGCGGTGGAGGAAGCTGGCGGCCACGCGACAATGATCCGCGCGCCGGACGCGGTCCGTGCGGCGGTGCCGCCGTTCCAGCCCTTGGCCGGGCCGCTGGCCGCGCTCAGCCGCCGGGTGAAGCAGGGCTTCGACCCCAAAGGCATCTTGAACCCGGGCCGCATGCAGGAAGGGGTGTAATCATGCAAACCAACTTCAGCCCAGCGCAACTCGCCGGCCCGGATACCGCCGAGTCCGCCAAAATCATCCGCGCCTGCGTCCACTGCGGCTTCTGCCTCGCCACTTGCCCGACCTATGTGCTGCTCGGCGACGAATTGGATAGCCCGCGCGGCCGCATCTACCTGATGAAAGACATGCTGGAGAACGGCCGGCCGGCGACCGAAAAGGTGGTCAAGCACATCGACCGCTGCCTCTCCTGCCTCGCGTGCATGACGACGTGCCCCTCGGGCGTTAACTACATGCACCTGGTCGATCACGCCCGGCATCATATCGAGCAGACCTATGTCCGCCCCTGGCCGGAGCGCTATCTGCGCCGCTTGCTGGGGTACGTGCTGCCGCGGCCGGCGCTGTTCCGCGCGGCGCTGATGGGCTCCGCCCTCGGCAAACCGCTGGCGCGCCTGATGCCGGCGCAGTTGCGGGTGCTGCTGTCCCTGGCCCCGGGGCGGGTGCCGCCTTCCTCTCCCGTGGATCGGCCGCAGGTGTTCCCGGCCGAGGGCACCCGGATCCGGCGCGTGGCCCTGCTCAGCGGCTGCGCCCAGCGAGTGCTGGCGCCGCAGATCAACGAGGCCACCATCCGCCTGCTGACCCGGCATGGCTGCGAGGTGGTAGTGGCCAAGGGCGCCGGCTGCTGTGGGGCGCTGAACCATCATCTCGGCCAGGGCGGGCTGGACTTCGCCCGCGCCAACATCGTGGCCTGGAATCGGGAGATGGCGGAGGGCGGGCTAGACGCCATCGTCATCAACGCCTCCGGCTGCGGCACCACGGTGAAGGATTACGGCTTCATGTTCCGTGAGGACCCGGCCCTGGCCGGGCCGGCGCGCGCTGTGTCCACCCTGGCCCGCGACATCACCGAACTGATGAGCGGGCTGGGCCAGCAACCGCCCGTGGTCGCGACAGGGCAGCGCGTTGCGTACCACAGCGCCTGCTCGCTGCAGCACGGCCAGCAGGTCCGGGCCGAGCCCAAGCAGCTGCTGGGGGCGGCGGGGTTCGAGGTCGTGGACGTGCCCGAGGGACACCTCTGCTGCGGCTCGGCCGGCACCTACAATCTGTTGCAGCCGGAGATCGCCGGGCAGCTGCGCGACCGCAAGGTGGCCAACATCGAGCGCGTGGCGCCCGCGCTGATCGCCGCCGGCAACATCGGCTGCATGACACAGATCGCCTCCGGGACCGCGTTGCCCGTGGTGCACACGGTCGAGTTGCTGGACTGGGCCACAGGTGGGCCGAGGCCGCGCGCGGTCCCAGCCTGACTGGCTGGCAAAGCGGTCGCGATAACGCCAACGAGACTCCGGAGGAAATCATGTTCAACCAATTGCTGGCGCCGGTGGCCGGCAGCCTGCCCCTGTCGTTCCTGGTCGCAGCCCTGCCGATCGTGGTGGTGCTGGTCATGCTCGGCGTGCTGCGCCGCCCGGCGTGGCAGGCATCGCTCGGCGGCCTCCTGGTCGCGCTCGTGATCGCCGTCCTGGTCTGGAGATTCCCGCTCGGCCTCGCCCTCGACAGCGTGGCGGCCGGCGCGGTGTTCGCGCTGTGGCCGGTCATGTGGATCGTGTTCAACGCGCTGCTGCTCTACAACATCGCCGTCGCCTCCGGCCGGTTCGACGCCTTCCGCGACTGGGTGGTGGAGCACCTGCCCAACGACCGCCGGGTCGTGCTCGTGGTCATCGGCTTCTGCTTCGGCTGCCTGCTGGAGGGGGTCTCCGGGTTCGGCACGCCGGTCGCGATCACCAGCGCGCTGCTGATCCTGGTCGGCTATCCGCCGCTGGAGGCGCTGACCTTCACGCTCATCTTCAACACCGCCCCGGTCGCCTTCGGCGCACTCGGCGCTCCTGTTACCGTGCTCGGCCAGGTCACGGGCCTGCCCGCCGCAACGCTGGGTGCGATGATCGGGCGGCAGCTCCCGTTCATGGCGCTGCTGCTGCCGTTCTACGTCATGGCGATTTACGGCGGCATGCGGTCCGTGCGCGCGCTGTGGCCGGTGCTGCTGGTTGCTGGCGGCAGCTTTGCCTTAGCGCAGTTCGTGTCCTCCAACTACCTCGACTACGCGCTGACCGACGTGCTCTCCTCGCTGACCGCGATGATAGCGACGCTGGGCTTCCTGCGCGTCTGGTCGCCGCGGCCGGACCCTGAGTTCACGATGCGCGGCGTGGCGGCGCGGGCGGTGGGGGCCGACGTGGCGCAAGCCCGGCCGGCGGGCGCGGTGCCGGGCTGGCAGGGATGGATACCCTGGATCATGGTCTCCGCGGTCGTGATCATCTGGACCCACCTCAAGATTTTCGCCATCGGCCAGCGGGTGATCCCCTGGCCCGGCCTGCACAACCAAGTGCTGATCACGCTCTACAACAACAAACCCTATGCCGCGACCTGGGTGTTCCAGCCGCTAGCGACGGGCACGGCCATCCTCGTCTCGGCTATCCTCACCGCGGCCGTCGTCGGCGTCGGGCCGGGCCGGTTCATCGAGGCCATCGGCGCGACCTGGCGGCAGAGCCGGATCGCGATCCTGACGGTCGCGCTGATCGTCGGCCTCGCCTACCTGATGAACTACTCCGGCCTGAACTACACTCTTGGCCTGGGCGTTGCCTCGGTGGGCGTCTTCTTCCCGCTGCTGTCGCCCTTCCTGGGCTGGGTTGCAGTGTTCCTCTCGGGCAGCGACACGTCGGGCAACGCCTTGTTCGGCAACCTGCAGGTGGTCGCGGCCAACCAGCGGCCTCAACCCCGTGCTGATCGCGGCAACAAACTCCTCGGGTGGCGTGATGGGCAAGATGATCTCGCCGCAGAACATCGCCACCGGCGTCTCCGTCACCGACCTCAAGGGCCAGGAAGGCGTCGTGTTCGCGCGCACGTTCAAGCACAGCATCGCGCTGACCGTGCTGCTCGGCATCCTCGTCGTGCTGCAGCAATACGTCTTCCCGTGGATGATCCCGCAGTGAGGGTTGCCCCATCAGGGCGAGGAGTGCGCCATGCGAGTCGGACTGTTCGTTCCCTGCTTCATTAATGCGTTCTACCCCGAGGTCGGGATCGCGACGCTGGAACTGCTGGAGCGGTTCGGGCTCGACGTCTCCTACCCCCTGGGCCAGACCTGCTGCGGC
>JBBSIT010000574.1:0-3719 GCA_038231995.1 Acetobacterales bacterium
CCGCGTCCAGTTTGAAAACCATGGTCCTGTCCGCCTCTGGCCAGAGAAGGTGACTGCGATGCCGTGCCCCTGATCACAGGGGCGGGACTATGATTTCCAAACTGGACGGGGTTTAGATGCGACTTCTCTTCGAAAAACGACGCCCTCAGCAAATTGGCCTGCGCTTCGGGCAGACTTTCCAGCGCTTGACGTAACCGGGACTCGATCTCGGTGGAGGCAAGCAGCCCGTCGGGCCTTGGCGCCAGATCCTCCACCTCCGGCATATTATCCTCGAGCTGCGCCAAGCAGCGGCCGCGTAGTCCCGTGACACGGAGGTTGCGGGCAATGGTGAACACCCACGTAGAGGGCGACCCTTTTGCCGGGTCGAAATAGTCTGCCTTGTTCCACAGCTTGAGCATAGTCTCCTGTACGAGGTCGTCCGCCGCGCCGGGCTGGAGTCCGAGCCGGCTGAAATAACTTTTCAGTCGTGGCGCGTAGTGCTCGAACAATATGAGGAACGCGGCACGATCTTGTGACTCCGCGACGGCCTTCAGGCATTCCGCCAACTCGGTTGCAGACGGGACGTTGGCCATCAGAGTGAGCAGACCATAGCTGCACAACGCACTGGAGGCTTCGAAGTCGCAAGGCGCATCGCTATGCATTCTGCTGCCGAGCCCGCCCTCAACATGGCAGAACTGACGAACTGGCCTTCTTGTACGCATAAACGGACGAAGCTGGAACAGCCGGGCGCTGGTTTCAAGGCACCGTCAAGTTGGCGCTTGGCCAGGTTGCGGCGGCCATGTGGGCCCGGTAGCTGGGTATGATGACCACTGCCGCTTGTTCCCCCTACGCCGGCTACCGGTTCCCGGCCGAGGTCATCAGCCACGCCGTCTGGCTCTACTTCCGCTTTCCCCTGAGCTTGCGCATGGTGGATGAGCTGCTGGCGGCTCGGGGCATTACGGTCAGCCACGAAACCGTTCGGCAGTGGGCGCTGAAGTTCGGCCAGGCATTCGCCAACCGGATCCGGCGCCGGCTGCCCCAGGCTGGGGATAAATGGCATCTGGACGAGGTCGTGGTGAGGATCGCCGGCGTGCAGCACTGGCTATGGCGTGCGGTGGATCAGACCGGCACGGTGCTCGACATCTTGGTGCAGAGCCGGCGCGATACGCAGGCCGCCAAGCGCCTGCTGCGTAAGCTGTTGAAGCGCCAATGCCGGACACCCCGTGTCTTGATCACGGACAAGCTGGCCAGCTACGGCGCGGCCAAACGCGAGGTGATGCCCTCCGTCGAGCACCGGAAGCACCGGGGGCTGAACAACCGGGCGGAGAACTCCCATCAGCCGACGCGGCGGCGAGAGCGGCAGATGAAGCGCTTCAAGTCAGCCGGTCAGGCACAACGCTTCCTCTCCGCCCATGACGGGATCAACAACCTCTTTCATCTCCGCCGCGACCACGTCACCGCCGTCCAATACCGAGCTGCCAGGACTGAAGCCTTCGCAGTCTGGGCGGAGATCACCGGCGTTGCCGCAGCCCTTTAACTATCAGGGTGCTAACCATCGCTGCACGCCTCGGCTTGACAACGTCCAAACAAGTTGACGGTGCCCGGCCGCGAAGTCCCTCGCGCTGCCGGTCGGGACGGGGAACAGCGCGTAGGACTGCCCGGCGAGCGCGTTGATGTCGAACGAGCGCACCAGCGAGACCAGCGTCTCGCGCGTCGCCGGGTCGCCGCTGACCAGCAGGACGTTGCGGCTGGGGTCGGCGACGATGCGGCCGCTGCTGCCGACGAAGGGTTGCAGCACTCGGGCGAGATCCTCCGCCGAAGCGTAGCGCAGCGGAATGACGGCGCCGCCCGACACCGCGTCGTTGCCGGCCAGGGCGCCCGAAGCGGCCGCGGCGGCGGCCGGCACCACGCGATACAGGCCGCCCGACTGCACCAGGGCCGCGCCGTTCTGTCCCAGCACCGCCTGGAGCGCAGGCAGCAGCTGCGACCGCGACACGGGGTTGACGGTGCGCAGCGTCGCCGTGCCGCGCACCGCCGGGTCGATGGTGTAGTTGACGCCCAGCAGGGTGCCGAGCACCTGGGCCACGACCTCGCGGATGTCGGTGTCCACGAAATCCACCGAGATGTCGCCACCTGCCGCCGCCGGGCTGTCCGATGGGGCGGTGACGGATGGACCGCGGCCGTAGAGGACCTGCGGCGCGGTCGTCGCGTCCGTGGTGCCGACCCGGCCGCTGACGCGCGGCGCCGCGACGCCCACGGTGTCCGAGACCGGCGGCAGGGGCTGCAGTGCCAGCACGGCCGACCGCTCGCACCCTGAAGCGGCGAGCAGCGCGATCAGCAGGGCTTGGCGGCGCATCATCGGCGCAGGCCGGGGATGGAGAGCCCGGGATCGGCCGCCGGCGCGCCTGGCGCCGCGGGAAGCAGGCCGGGCAGCCCCAGCAGGCCGGACAGGTCCGGAGCGCCGCCGGGCCGCCGCGCGGGCGGGGTGTCGTCGAAGCTGGGGCCGAGCACCTGCGGCCCGCCGGGTCCGAGCACCGTGACGCGGCCGACCTCGATCGACTGCACCTCGTAGGTGCCGACAAGTGTTCCGGTCGCGCCCTGGGTGCGGCGGGCCAGGTTCGACGGGACCGACGCCGAACTGCTGTTGCGCACGTTGTCGGCTTGGCAGCGCGGTGAGCCGCGCTGCACCCGCGTCGCACGTCGACTACTCACGCCGCGGCGGCGCGAGGAACACGCGATGCTGGAAACGATCTGGGCACGCGAAATAGAGGAGGGGTTCGCCGCAGAGTACCGCTGACATGTCGGTATCGAAGGGACGCTGTCCGCGGGCGGCAGTAGCATGCACCTATGCCGCGCCCGCTACGCCGGACCTGCGAAGACTCACCCCAGCACGTGCTCACGTCAGCGGCCATCAACTTTACCCGCCTCGACAGTTGGCTCACAGGCGAACAGCTCGCGCGCACGCGCCAGTCTACCTTCGTTCGGCTAATGGCCGATCCCGACTGTGCCGGACAACTTCGCCAGCAGTCCAGCAGTATAGATACAGGAGCAACTCCAATCCCAATTCCAGGTCAGAGCCCAGTATTCACGCCGAGGCACGGACGAATGCACGCCGTTACAGGGAGGCGACACCTTACCACCTATCAGTTGCGGCAGCACTCCAGAGTTGCGGGACAGGCTGAAATGTTTGGAGCAGGTTTGCGATGCGCCGCAGGCCGCGGGTGAACCATGATGTCATGCTGCGCAGGACGTTCTTCGGCTGCAGCTCCGGAGCTTTGCGTTCGGCGGGCGTGGCACGGTGGAGGGCATCCCACTGGCCGGTGGAGACGGCGAGGTAGAGTGCGAGCGTCATGACCAGGATGAGCCTGGCCAGCCGGTCGGGGTGTCGGATCTGGCTGTCCTCGAGGCCGAAGCCTCGGGTCTTGAAGTCAGAGAACATCGGTTCGATGCCCCAGCGCCGCGCGTAGTCGAGCGTGGTGAGATAACCAGGCATCTCGGACATGGCGATGATCCAGGGTTCCTCATGGCCGGGGTCTTGGATGAAGCCGATGTTCGTGCGCACCTTGCGGGCCGTCAGTTCCACCCCCGTCAAATAGGGCGTACACTGGGCTAAACCGCGTCCAGTTTGAAACCCGTGGTCCCGCCCGCCCTCAACCAAAGAGAATCGCTCTGCCAGAAGGCCCCGGGATCAAAGAGCGGCGCTACGAGTTTTAAACTGGACGCGGTTTAGATGCTCGACC
>JBBSIT010000575.1:0-3714 GCA_038231995.1 Acetobacterales bacterium
CGCGTTCGATCGGGCCGTGGTCCGCGCGGTGTTCGACCAGGCGGCGCTGCGCGGCTGGGTCGCTGTGAGCCTGGTCGAGACGGCGCAGGAGGCCGGGCTGGAGCTCGCCCGGGTGCGTCAGCGCTTTCCCGGCTGCGGCGCCGTGCTGATGCGGTTCGGGGTGCAGGCTGATCAGCAGGCGCTGGCCGGGGCGGCGACGCCGGGCAGCCCGCGCGAGCGCCTGTTCGATATCCTGATGAACCGGTTCGAGGCGCTGCAGGCGCATCGGGGCGGCATCATGGCCCTGCTCGCCGCGCTGCGCACGGACCCGGCGACCTCGCTGCTGCTCTACGGCGCCACGCTGCGGAGCATGAAATGGCTGCTGGACGGGGCCGGGATCCCCGCCAGCGGCATCACCGGCGCGCTCCGCGTGCATGGGCTGATGGCGGTCTGGCTGTACGCGCTCCGGGCCTGGGAGCGCGACGAGAGCGCGGACTTGTCGGGGACGATGGCCGCGGTCGATCGCGGGCTGGACCGGGCGATGCAGGCCGAACGCAGCCTGCCCGGCCGCGCCCCCGAGCCGGCCCCGCCGCCGGAACCGGAGCCGCCGCCCGGGCCTGGCCCGGCGCCGTTCCCGGACCCGCTGCCGGTCGGTGACGTGCCCGGCAGTTCGCCTACGATCACATAGCCGGAGGATCTAATTCCTGGCTCAACTCGCTCGTGATGAGCGGCGGATTGGCTCACGGGACGCTGCGCTGGTATAGGCAGAAACCCATTGTGAGCCAGGAAGGTGTCATGTCGGACAATCGCGACAATACGTCGAAGAACCCTGCCAGCAAGATTGCCGCGCAGGCCAGCGAGAATGCGCAGCGCGGCGTGCAGACCATGAAGGAGATGGGCAAGGCCGCGCAGGACACGGGGCAGCAGACCGTGCAGGAAATGGGCAAAGCGGCGCAGGACATGGGCCGGCGCACGACGGAGGCGGGGTTCGCCGGCATGGCGGAGTTCAGCCGCATGTTCAGCGACATGAAGTTCCCGATGATGCCGGACATCGACGCGTTCCTCGCCGCGCACCGCCGCAACATGGAGACGCTGTCGGCCGCCAACCGCGTGGCGCTCGAGGGCGCGCAGACGGTTGCCACGCGGCACATGGAGATCGTCCAGCAGACCATGCAGGAGATGTCCGAGACGATCCGCGAGCTCGCCAGCCCGGACAGTCCGCAGGCGCGCGCGGCCAAGCAGGCCGAGCTGATCAAGCAGGCTTACGAGCGCGCGGTCACGAACATGAAGGAGCTGGCCGACCTGATCCAGCGCGCGAACGGCGAAGCGCTCGGCATGCTGAACCAGCGCTTCACCGAAGCGATGGACGAGGTCAAGGCGATAGCCGAGAAGGCGAACCAGAAGCCGGTCTAAGCGCGCCCATGGCAGGCCATCCCGACGTCGTAATCGTCGGCGGCGGGGTGGTCGGCAGCGCGATCGCCTATTTCCTCCGGCTCGACCGCGGTTGCCGGGTCACGGTGATCGAGCGCGACCCGACTTACGCGCGGGCCTCCTCGTCGCTCTCGTGCAGCGCGATCCGGCAGCAGTTCTCCTGCCCGGTGAACATCGCGCTGTCCCGGTTCGGCATCGAGTTCCTCCGGCGCGCCGGCGAACACCTCTCTGTCGACGGCGACGCGCCTGCCCTCGCCTTGCGCGAGCCGGGCTATCTCTATCTCGCCGGGCCGGAGGGGGAGCCGGTCCTGCGCCTGAACCACACGGTGCAGCGCGCGCACGGGGCACAGGTGGCGCTGCTCGACCCGGAGGATCTGCGCAAGCGGTTCCCGTGGATGACGATGGACGGCGTGGTGGCCGGGTCGCTCGGGCTCGAGGGGGAAGGCTGGTTCGATGGCCCGGCGCTGATGCGGGCGTTCCGCCAGAAGGCGCGGGCGCTCGGCGCCGAGTACCGGGCCGCCGAGGCGGCCGGCTTCGAGCGGGCCGGGGACGCGGTCTCGGCCGTGAAGCTGGCCGATGGCGAGCGCGTGGCCTGCGGCGCGGTGGTGAACGCGGCCGGGCCGTACGCGCGGGCAGTGGCCGCCTGGGCCGGCCTTGCTCTGCCGGTGGAGGCCCGGCGGCGCTCGGTGTTCGTGCTGGCCTGCAAGCAGGCGCTGCCCGCCTGCCCGTTGGTGATCGACACGAGCGGGGTGTGGTTCCGGCCGGAGGGTGACCGCTTCCTTGCCGGCTGGTCGCCGCCGGAGGAGGACGACCCCGAGCGCCTCGCACTCGACGTCGACCACGAGCAGTTCGACGACGTGGTCTGGCCGGCGCTGGCGGCCCGGGTGCCGGCGTTCGAGGCGATCCGCGTCACCGGGTCCTGGGCCGGGCACTACGACTACAACATTTTCGACCACAACGCCCTGCTCGGACGGATGCCCGGGGCGCCGAACCTCTATTTCGCCAACGGCTTCAGCGGGCACGGCATGCAGCAGTCGGCCGGCGCCGGGCGGGGCATCAGCGAGCTGATCCTGCACGGGCGCTACACCACGCTCGACCTCTCGGAGCTCGACGTCGCCCGGGTGCCGGAAGGCCGGCCGTTGCGGGAGCTGAACATCATTTGAGGGCGTTCGACGCCGAGCAGACGCAGGCGGCGCTGCCCTTCCCGCCGCTGATCGAAGCGCTGCGGGCCGCCTTCGCCGCGGGCGCCGAGGCGCCGATGCGGCACCACCACGCACTGGCGGACGGGGCGACGCTGCTGCTGATGCCGGCCTGGCAGCGCGAGCGCCTGGGCGTGAAGATCGTCACCGTGCACCCGGCCAACGCCGCACGCGGGCTGCAAGCCGTGCACGCGACCTACCTGCTGTCGGACGCAGGCACCGGCGCGCCGCTCGCGCTGCTGGACGGGGACGTGCTGACCGCGCGCCGCACCGCCGCCGCCTCCGCGCTGGCGGCCTCCTATCTGGCGCGCCCTGACGCCGAGCGCCTGCTCGTCGTGGGCGCCGGACGCGTGGCGAGCCTGATGCCGGAGGCGCACGGCGCGGTGCGGCCGATCCGGCAGGTCGAGGTGTGGAACCCGACGCTGGAACGCGGCGAGCGCCTGGTCGCCGCCATCCGCGCGCGCGGGCTCGAGGCGCGCTTCGTCAGCGACCTCGAGGTGGCGGTGGGCCGGGCGGACATCGTCAGTTGCGCCACACTGTCGCGCACGCCGCTGATCATGGGGGCCTGGCTCCGGCCGGGCGCCCATCTGGACCTGGCCGGCGCCTATGCGCCTGACCGGCGCGAGGCGGACGCGGCGGCGCTCGCGCGGGCCTCGGTGTTCGCCGACACGGAGGCGGCGCTGCACGAATGCGGCGAACTCGCCGGGCGGCGACCGCAGGACCTGTGCGGCACGCTCGCCCTGATGTGCCGGGGCGACGTGCCGGGGCGCCGGTCGGAGGACGAGATCACGTTGTTCAAGTCCGTGGGCACGGCGCTGGAGGACCTGGCGGCCGCTATGCTGGCGGTCGGGACGGGTTAGGTGACCTGCACCGCCGCCGGCCCCTGCAGCATCTCGCCAATCAGCGCCGCTTGGCCGAAATCAGCGGCGCGTGCGAGTTCCAGCACGGCCGGGGCGCCCGCCGGCGCGACCGCGATCAGCAGCCCGCCGCTGGTCTGCGGGTCGCACAGCAGGTCGCGTTGCCAGCCCTCCAACTCCGCCACCAACGCCACCTCTTCGCCATAGCTCGCCCAATTCCGCAGGGCGGCGCCGGTGCGGTGTCCGGC